>CAYOKO010000136.1:0-5278 GCA_964404555.1 uncultured Bacteroidaceae bacterium
TTTTTTATGTATTTCCGGTTAACCGGACTAATCATCTTCCGGATTGCAAGTGCCGGTCATATCCTCTGCTGCGTGGCGCAGCTCATAGATGTTCCATCCTATAGCTACCACAACCACAACACACACCAATGCAGACACCCACACGCCAAAGGCCCAATAGGCAGCCCATGTAAGCAGAACCACCATGGCCATTAACGCCACAATCGTCCCGACAATTGTCCCAAACCGTTTCATACACCATATTACATTTAAGCGTTATACATTCTTGTCTCCTACTCCACCGTAACCGACTTCGCCAGATTTCTCGGCTGATCCACATTACGACTCTTATTAATCGCAATATAATACGCCAACAACTGCAGCGGAATAGACACCACAATCGGCGACAAACACTCCGGAACATCCGGAATCTCCAAGCAGTAATCCGCAATCTCACGCATCGACGTATTACCCTTCGTCACAATCGCCACCACAGAACCACCACGAGCCTTCACCTGCTGCACATTGCTGATAATCTTGTCGTACAACGAATCCGTAGGCGCAATCACCACCGTAGGCATCTCACTATCCACCAACGCAATCGGACCATGCTTCATCTCGGCAGCCGGATACCCCTCGGCATGAATGTAACTTATCTCCTTCAACTTCAAAGCACCCTCCAACGCCGTAGGATAATTGTAACCACGACCCAGATACAGGAAGTTGTGCGCATACGTAAAGATAGCCGACAAATCACGAATCGACTCCGAGAGCTTCAACGTCTCACGTATCACCGTAGGCATCTCACGCAACGCCTTTGCCGTCTGCTGCACCGTCTGCACACTCACCGTGCCACGCAACTGACCCATACACAGCGCCAACAACGCCAGCACCGTCACCTGTCCCGTAAACGCCTTGGTAGACGCCACACCTATCTCCGGTCCCACATGGATGTATGTACCCGAATCCGTATTGCGCGGGATGGATGCACCCACCACATTGCAGACGCCATACACAAACGCCCCCTTGCGACGAGCCAACTGGATGGCAGCCAACGTATCCGCCGTCTCACCGGACTGCGAAATGGCAAGCACCACATCCTCCTTTGTTATATAAGGACACCCATAGCGGAACTCACTGGCATACTCCACCTCCACCGGCATGTGACACATCTCCTGGAGAATGCGCTTACCAATGAGAGCCGCATGCCAAGAAGTACCACACGCCACAATCACAATGCGCTTGGCGTGTACAAACTTCTCACGATTCTCCAACACACCCGAAAGGATGACACGCTGACAATCCTCGCTGATGCGACCGCGAATACAATCCTGCAACGTCTCCGGCTGCTCGAATATCTCCTTCAACATAAAGGTATCGTAGCCACCCTTCTCCAGCTGCTCCACGCTCATCTTCAAGCGCTGTATATTTATCTTCGACGGCTTACCGTCCGTGAGCGACTCTATACGCAGAGCCTCCCCCCGGCGAATCTCCGCCATCTCACTATCCTTCAAGTAAATCACCTTGTCCGTATAGCCCACAATAGGCGTAGCATCCGATGCCACGAAGGTCTCCCCCTCGCCCACACCAATCACCAGCGGACTACTCTTACGTGCCACCACCATGGTGTCCGGATTTCCCTGCTCCACCACAGCTATCGCATACGCACCCTCCACCTGGTGCAGCGCCTCACGCACCGCCTCGTAGAGTGTGCAGGACTGGTCGGTGAGGATGTAGTCCACCAACTGAACCAACACCTCCGTATCCGTCTCGCTCACAAAGGAGTATCCATGCTGAATCAATGCCTCCTTCAGCACCGCATAGTTTTCAATGGTACCATTATGAACCAACGCCAGTTTGCCACTCTGTGACACCTGCGGATGCGCATTCACATCGTTGGGTTCTCCGTGCGTAGCCCAACGGGTGTGAGCTATGCCCAGTCCACCCGTCATGCGGGAACGATCCACCCGCTCCTCCAGATTCGCCACTTTACCCTTCACCTTGCACACCTGCAAGCTGCCTTCCGGCTGCACTATCGCCACACCCGAACTGTCATATCCACGGTATTCCAGTCTGTGCAGTCCTTGTATCAAGACATCCAGGGCACACTTGTTGCCCATGTAGCCTACTATTCCACACATAATCTTTTGCTTTTAATCTTTTTACTTCTCTGTCGTCACCCGTCGTTATTCCACGTCGTACTTCTCGTACGGTGAGTTCTTCGACTTAAACTCGGGAACGGTACGCTTCATCAGTCGCACCATATCCTCTATTCTTATATTGCGAGCCATATCCGCCAACTCATCGGTCACGCGGCAAGCCTCCTCATAATCGTATTCACGCACCTTGGCTATAAAGATGCTATCGTGCTTCGTTGGGAGCGTATTCTCCTTCGTAGCCAGCACCTCCTCATAGAGCTTCTCACCCGGACGCAACCCCGTGTACTTAATCTCAATGTCTACCCCCGGACGGAAGCCCGCCATCTTGATCATCTGCTCCGCAAGGAAAGAGATCTTCACCGGCTTACCCATATCGAACACACATATCTGGTTGCCCTGCGAAATCGTCTCCGCCTTCATCACCAGTCGGCACGCCTCCGGGATGGACATAAAGTAACGAATGATGTCCGGATGCGTCACCGTCACCGGACCGCCGGCAGCAATCTGTGCATTGAAGTGAGGAATCACCGAACCGTTGGAACCCAGCACATTGCCAAAACGAGTGGTCACAAACTTCGTGCGACCCTTCACCTTGCCCTGCTCTATCGCCAGACCCAAAGACTGCACATATATCTCAGCCAGACGTTTGGTACAACCCATAATATTCGTAGGGTTCACCGCCTTGTCGGTAGAAATCATCACCATCTTCTCCACATCGTACTCCAAGCACTTATCCGCCACGTTACGTGAGCCTTGCACATTGGCCAACACCGCCTCGCACGGATTCTCCTCCATCAACGGCACATGCTTGTAGGCAGCCGCATGGAACACTATCTGCGGATGATACTTACGGAACACATAATCCAGTCGCTGCGGCAAACGCACATCGCCTATCACAGGGTCGAACTTCAAGTCCGGATAGTTCTCCTCAAACTCCAGTCGCACATTGTGCAGCGGAGTCTCGGCATTGTCCAGCATCACCAGCTCCTTTATGCCAAAGGTAGCCAACTGTCGGCACAGCTCGGAACCAATGGAACCCGCAGCACCCGTCACCATAATCACCTTATCCTTGAAGTTTGCCACAATCTCATCCATAGAAATAAGAATCTCCGGACGCCCCAGCAAGTCCTCAATCTTCACCTTGCGGATACCCTGATCCGGTTGGTTACCACGTCCCACCTTATCTATAGAAGGCGTCACATACACCTCTATGCCCGCACCGTTGCAGTACACCGTCAGTCGTTCACGCTCATTCTTCACATCGGGCTGATAGGCAAAAATCACCGCATTGGAATCGGCAGCCTCGAAGGCATTCATTGCACTCTCCTCATCGTGGAACGTAAAGATATCCAGCCCCTTTATCTTGCGATTCTCCTGTTTGGTATCGTTGGTCAAGAAACCGCGCACCTCGAAGTGGGTAGAACGATGCAGACGGGAAGCCAATGCCACCGACTTATCGCTCACGCCATAGATAAGCACATGTTTACGATTCTTGGAAGATGCCACCGAGCGTACTATCACATCGTAGCACAGCACCATGCAGATACGTGTAATAATCAGAGCAGACACCGTGATGGGGAAGTCTGCAATGGTAATAGCTGCCAGGAAGCGTGCGCTAAACAAGGCATCGTGGAACACAAGCAAGCACACCAGTAGCACCGTCTCCTTGCATACGCCAAAGAGCACCAGAGTGTTCAGCTCCTTCAGGGAAGCATAGCGTATAATGACACGATACGACTTAGAGATATAGCTTGCAATCACCGTTGCCACCAGTGCGCCAATGAACCACACCAGCAGGAAGGCAGAATCAAAAGATATACCGGACAACAACAAGCTCACCACCAGCAGGGTGCATACCGATGCGACCAAGGATAGCAGTGTGTCCTGGAGTACAATAATCCAGGAGCGGAAATAGTAGTTGAAACGCAGCTTGTTGACGTTTCTCAATACCTTTTGAATAAATGATACATCCATAAGTTCTATATCTAATAATCTTTTACTCTTTCACTTACGCCTTCAAAACTACCTCTACAGTACTCTCTAGGCGTCGTTTTCTCTGCAAAATTACAACTTCTTTTTACAAAAACCAAATTATTATTGTAAAAAGTCTACAAACGGTCAATATTTACTTTGTAAATGATTATCCCCTCTTCCACGCATCAATGGTGCGTGCCTCAGAGGAGAAGTTTACACCCAGCTTCACCAGCTCCCTGTTATCCATAGCATACGGCACGGCATACTGTTTTGCCTCAAGCTGCTCCAGAGCAGTCGCCGGAGTAGAATCCAATTTCACCTCTATGATATAGATATACTTCCGAGTCTTCACCACAATATCCGGTCTGCCCACCGCCTGTTGAACCTCTGCCCACGCATCATCGTGCAACATACGGAAGATGATAAACAGCTGCTTGTGATAATACGCCTCACGTCCCCTCATGTCCTGCAAGGAAGACTCCTCCCCCTGCATTACGGGAATGCCTGCCAAGAAAGAACGGATGAGATTCAATGCCGTATCGTAATCACCCTGACTCAACGCATAGGAAATGTCCGTCGCCACATTGTACACAGCATCGGGTTCCATCGCCGTATACAGCGGAATAAGGTTCTTCATCAATCCTATACGAACCTCCCCATTGGGAACGCCCAATATATACTTATCGCCCGTCCCCGGATACGCCTTTATCGTCAAGTAACCTGCTTGATACAAGAATGGAAGCGGCTTTGTTGCCTGCTCCAACGGGGTACTGAATTCCGAAAGATTGGCAGGAGGTAGAGCATCAATATCGTCTATACTGAATTTCCACTCCCCTTTATGTGCCTTCAGCATATTAATAGCAAACGTTGGCGTACCCGTTTGGAACCAATAGCTATTCAACCTACAATCAACGAAAGCATTCAGCAGACTATATGGATTGAAAACATCCACCATAGCGTCTGTAAAGTGATACCCATCGTACTGTTCACGAAGTCTCTCTATCATCTTCTCGGGAGTACAACCCTCTTGTTCGGCAAACTTACGAATACCATACTCGAAGTTGTCCTTTAGTTCCGGAAGTGTAATACCGCAGATAGAAGCATATTCATTATCATTCGTTATATTTCTAAGGTTATTCAACTCGCTAAACATACCTAACTGCGAA
>CAYOKO010000137.1:0-5245 GCA_964404555.1 uncultured Bacteroidaceae bacterium
CACGTGAGACGTATTATCACAAACAGTTGTTTATTATCTTCCGTATGTTGCACGATAGTGCCTGGGCAGAGGTGCAGCAGGCTGTGGGCAGACCGGACATTGTTGTGAGGACTCGGAAGTACATTTATATCATAGAGGTGAAGTTCGATTCCACTCCCAAGGTGGCGCTGGAGCAAATAGAGGCGAAACAGTATGCTGTTCCGTATGCCATGGACAACAGGGAACTTATAAAGCTAGGTGTAAACTTCTCCTCCGAAACACGCACCATTGATGCGTGGGAGAGGGGGTAATGCAGCAGTAATTATCTAATAAGAAGTTGTATTTTGCAGAAGAAACGTGTATCTTTGCAGAAGAAAACAAAAATAGTAATACAGATGATGGCACAAGAACCCTTATATCCGGTTGGAATACAAATCTTTGAGAAGATACGTCGTTCGGGCGCAGTATATGTAGACAAGACCGACCTTATCTATAAGTTGACGCATGAGTATGAGATGGTATTCCTGAGCCGACCCAGACGCTTTGGAAAGTCACTCTTAGTGGATACCTTGGCGTGCTATTTCGAGGCCCAAAAGGAACTCTTTACGGGACTTGCTATGGAACAGCTGGAGACGGAATGGGTGAAGTATCCTGTATTCCATTTCAATTTTGGCGATGTAAAAGGGTTTGATATGTACGAACTGAGACGTAATATCGAGCAACAGTTGGAGGTTTACGAGAAGCTCTATGGAGCAGATTCCCTAGACACAACGCCTGCAACTCGTTTCAGCGGACTTATCAAACGTGCCTACGAACAAACCGGACAGCAAGTTGTAATTCTGATAGACGAGTACGATGCTCCTCTGCTGGAGGTGCTCATGATGCCGGAACAACTGAATGAAGTTCGGAGCTATATGCGTAATTTCTATTCCAGAATTAAGACAAACTCCCGGTACATCCGTTTTGCCTTCATGACCGGTATCTCTACCTTCTCGCAGCTAGGTATGTTCAGCGAACTGAACAATCTGGTAAACATAACGGACGATGATGAATATGCTTCCATCTGCGGTATTACGCTTCCGGAACTGAAGGACAACTTCGGGTACGGTATTCGTAAGTTTGCCGAGAAGGAAGGTTGTACTCCCGAGGAGGTGGTAGAAAGACTTCGTGAACAGTATGATGGGTATCACTTTACCAAAAGTATGGTGGATGTCTTTAATCCGTTTAGCTTACTTTACGCCTTTCGTAGATGCGATATGAATAACTATTGGTTCCAAACGGGTACGCCATCGTTTGTTATTAGAATTTTGAAGGCACACAAGGGGGAGTGGACTCTTGATATAGACGAAATAGATGCCCTACCGCCTGCCAATTTTTCTGAATTCAGCACACCGTTGGAGCAGGCAACGAAGCCGCTTCCATTCTTGTATCAGGCGGGATACTTGACGATAAAGTCGTATCCGGGGACGGGCGATAAATATATCCTGGGAGTTCCCAATGCAGAGGTTCGCATAGGATTGATGAAGAACCTTATTCCACTGTACACAGCGATGGATCCGGATAAAGTGTACAATGTGGCAACGGACATTTCCTATACACTGAGCCAAGGTGATTATGATACGGCACTGAACCTCATCCGTTCTTTCTTGGCAGGTATTCCCGTGATGCCGGGCGAGGAGTCCTCGCTAAAGGATATAAAGGCACGTGAGACGTATTATCACAAACAGTTGTTTATTATCTTCCGTATGTTGCACGATAGTGCCTGGGCAGAGGTGCAGCAAGCTGTGGGAAGACCGGACATTGTTGTGAGGACTCGGAAGTACATTTATATCATAGAGGTGAAGTTCGATTCCACTCCCAAGGTGGCGCTGGAGCAAATAGAGGCGAAACAGTATGCTGTTCCGTATGCCATGGACAACAGGGAACTTATAAAGCTAGGTGTAAACTTCTCCTCCGAAACACGCACCATTGATGCGTGGGAGAGGGGGTAACGGTAGCAGCCGTGGTTGCTGACATACATTTCTTACCCCTATTGCTTGCAAGAAGTCGAAATTTTTACTAACTTCGCAGCTGGAAAATTAAAGCGATAAATAGAATTATGGTAAAACATATAGTAATGTTCCGGTTGGATGCAACAAAGCCGGAGACTGAGCGTGCGCAAGTAGCACAAGAGTTTAAAACACGCATCGAAGCACTGCCCGCAGTGATTCCCTTTCTGCGCAAAGTGGAAGTAGGCGTAAACATCAACGAAGGCGAAACCTGGGACATAGCCCTCTACAGCGAGTTCGATACCCTGGACGATGTGAAAGCCTATGCCGTACACCCCGCACACGTAGCGTGCGCTGCACTGCTCAAAGGATACAAAACCGACCGCGCCTGCGTAGATTACGAAATCTAATCCCTTATATATAATAAGGTATAGAATGAAAGCAATGATCTTTGCCGCCGGACTCGGCACACGACTCCGTCCACTCACCGACACAATGCCCAAGGCACTCGTTCCCGTGGCAGGGAAACCCCTGTTGCAGCACGTAGTGGACAAGCTCATCGCCAACGGATGCACCGAACTCGTCATCAACGTACACCACCTGGCCGAACAAATCTATCGATACGTAGAGACCCAAAACCACTTCGGCATACCCGTACGGTTTAGCGACGAAACCGCCCAACTCCTCGAAACCGGAGGTGCCATAAAGAAAGCAGCCCCCCTGTTGCAAGGCGATGCCCCCTTCCTGATACACAATGTAGACATTCTCAGCAACGTAAACCTCGCAGAGTTCTACAACCGCAACAAGGCCTACGACGCCACCCTGCTCGTGAGTCCCCGCGAAACCCAACGCTACCTACTCTTCGACCCCGAGACCCACCGACTCAAAGGATGGACCAACCTAAAAACCGGCGAAGTGAAAACACCCTATAGCGACCTCGACGTAGCCCAATGCGAGAAGTACGCCTTTAGCGGCATACACCTCTTCTCCCCCCGGCTTTTCCCCCGTTTCGAAAGCTGGCCCGAGAAATTCTCCATCATCGACTTCTACCTAAGCATCTGCGATGAAGTAGAGATACACGCCGACGTACACACCGATTTGCGCCTCATGGACGTAGGAAAGGTAGACACACTCGCACAAGCCGAAGATTTTTTGGCAAATAATTAAGCGAATAATACGTTATCTCGGAAAATTGTTGTACTTTTGCCGTACAAAACCAAAATTCAAAGAAATGCAACAGAAAATCATTATCTTGGACTTCGGTTCACAGACCACACAGCTGATTGGTAGACGCGTGCGTGAACTGGATACTTTCTGTGAAATCTTACCCTATAACAAGTTCCCCCATGACGACCCCTCCGTGATAGGTGTCATCTTGAGCGGTTCTCCTTATAGTGTGTACGACAAGGAAGCCTTTAAGGTAGACCTGTCCAACATCAGAGGCAAGTATCCTATCCTAGGCATCTGCTATGGTGCCCAGTACATGAGTTACATCTACGGCGGAAACGTGGAGCCGGCAGGCAGCCGCGAGTACGGTCGTGCCCTCCTGGAGAGCTTCGACCATGAGAATCCACTCTTCCGAGGCTTCGAAGAGAACTCACAAGTATGGATGAGCCATGGCGATACCATTACGGCGCTGCCCGAGAACTTCAAGATAATCGCCTCAACGGCGAAGGTGAAGAATGCTGCATATCAAGCAGAGGGAGAACAGTTGTGGGGCGTACAGTTCCATCCGGAGGTGTTCCACTCGCTGCAGGGTAAGCAACTCTTGAAGAACTTTGTGGTGGATATTTGCGGTAGCAAGCAGGAGTGGAGTCCGGCTTCCTTCGTGGAAAGTACCGTGGCGGAACTGAAGGCACAGTTGGGCAACGACCGTGTTATTCTGGGTCTCTCCGGTGGTGTAGACTCCTCCGTTTGTGCAGTGCTGTTGAACAAGGCTATTGGTAAGAACCTTACCTGTATCTTCGTAGATCACGGTATGCTGCGCAAGAATGAGTTCCAACAGGTGATGAAGGATTACGAGGTTCTGGGACTGAACGTTATTGGCGTAGATGCTAGCGAGAAGTTCTTTGCCGACCTGGCAGGCGTAACCGACCCTGAGGCAAAGCGCAAGATTATAGGTCGTGACTTTGTGGAGGTGTTTAATGCCGAGGCGAAGAAGATTACCGATGCCAAGTGGTTGGCACAGGGAACCATCTACCCCGACCGCATAGAGAGCTTGAACATCACCGGTAAGGTGATAAAGAGTCATCACAACGTAGGCGGACTGCCCGAGGAGATGCACCTGCAACTCTGCGAACCTCTCAAGTGGTTGTTCAAGGACGAAGTACGTCGTGCCGGTTATCAGTTGGAGATGCCGGAGCGCCTCATAAAGCGTCATCCCTTCCCCGGTCCCGGTTTGGCGGTACGTATCTTGGGCGACATCACCCGTGAAAAGGTACGCATCTTGCAAGATGCCGACGATATCTACATCTCGGCTATGTGGGATTACATCTGCGAAGACGGCGAACGTCTCTACGACAAGATATGGCAAGCAGGTACTGTGCTCCTCTCCACTGTACGTAGCGTGGGAGTGATGGGCGACGAAAGAACCTATGAACACCCCGTAGCTCTGAGAGCCGTAACCTCTACCGATGCAATGACCGCCGACTGGGCACATCTGCCCTACGACTTCATGGCCAAGGTGAGCAATGATATTATAAATAAGGTAAAGGGAGTGAATCGCGTATGCTACGACATCTCCTCAAAACCACCTGCAACCATCGAATGGGAATAATATAATATAAACTATAAGAAAAATCCGCAGCGCCTCTTTCCATATAAGGAATCAGCCCTGCGGATTTTTTTCTTTAGAATCTCCTTTCTAGAAAGAGACGCTTACTTCTTCTGCTCCTTGAGCAAGTCGCGGATTTCGGTAAGCAGTAACTCCTCCTTGGACGGAGCCGGTGGTTCCGGAGCCGGAGCAGGCTCTTCCGCCTTCTTGCTTGTCAACTTGGTGATACCCTTAATGAGAAGGAAGATCGCCAATGCAATAATCAAGAAGTCGAACACGTTCTGCAGGAAGTTACCATAGTTCAGTGTAACCGCCTCTACCGCCTCGGTAGTTTCCGTAGCCGGAACAGCATCCTTGAGTGTCAATTTCAGGTCGGTGAAGTTCACACCGCCAATCAACAATCCCAATGGTGGCATCACAACATCGGCCACCACGGATGACACGATTTTTCCGAAAGCACCGCCGATGATAACACCGACAGCCATGTCAACAACATTGCCCTTCA
>CAYOKO010000138.1:0-5197 GCA_964404555.1 uncultured Bacteroidaceae bacterium
CCTTGAAGTACTGCGGCATACCCTCGCCGGCATCCAGACGAGCCTTCAGCTTAGCGTGTGCTATATCACGAGCCACAATGATGGTACCCTTCAGGTTGACACGGGTAGAAACCGGATACTTGGAGAGCTCGGCACGTACGGCATCGATACCCTTATCCAGGTCTATCTCAATACCCTTGCCACCCTCGCCCGGCTTGCGCAACTCCTCGGGAATCAGCTCGGTAGGATTGCTATCCATCTGCTCCAACCAGATACCGTCCTTGTTGATCTTTGCCTTTATGTTACGGTCGGCAGAACAGCTCACACCCATACCGATAGGACAGCTGGCTCCGTGGCGCGGCAAACGAATCACACGGATATCGTGTGCCAGGTACTTACCGCCAAACTGAGCACCGAGACCTATCTTGTGAGCCTCCTCGAGCAGCTTGTTCTCCAAGTCGATGTCGCGGAATGCACGTCCCGTCTCGTCGCCGGTAGTAGGCAGGTTGTCGTAGTACTTGATGGAAGCCAACTTAACCGTCAGCAAGTTCTTCTCGGCAGAGGTACCACCGATAACGAACGCAATGTGATACGGCGGACAAGCGGCAGTACCCAGATGCTTCATCTCCTCCACCAGGAAAGGCAACAGCGTACCCTCGTTCTGGATGGTAGCCTTGGTCATGGGGTAGAAGTAGGTCTTGTTGGCAGAGCCACCACCCTTAGCCACCATGATGAAACGATACTCGGCACCCTCAACCGCCTCAATATCAATCTGAGCCGGAAGGTTGCAACGGGTGTTCACCTCGTCATACATATTCAGCGGAGCGTTCTGTGAGTAACGCAAGTTGTCCTGTGTAAAGGTGTTGTAGACACCACGAGAGAGAGCTTCCTCATCCTCGAATCCAGTCCACACCTGCTGACCCTTTTCACCGTGGATAATAGCGGTACCCGTATCCTGGCAGAAAGGCAGGATGCCCTTGCAAGCGGTCTCGGCATTGCGCAGGAACTGCAGTGCTACATACTTATCGTTCTCACTAGCCTCCGGGTCGGTGAGAATCTTGGCTACTTGTTCGTTATGTTCACGACGCAGCATGAACTCAACATCGTGGAAAGCCTGCTGTGCCAACAAGGTAAGAGCCTCCTTGGACACCTTTACAATTTCGTGTCCCTCGAACTCGCTTACCGTAACACCCTCCTTGGTGAGCAAGCGATACTTGGTATCGTCCTTGCCCGTCTGGAACATAGGTGCATACTTAAAATCAGGTGTATTTGCCATAATTTTTTATCTCTATATTATTATATATAATGTATATTCTATTCTTCGCTTCCCTGCTCGTCGTACTTCTGGAAGAGGAAGTCGTTGTAGGGATACTTCTGTACGTGCATCTCCTTGACCTTGGCATAGAGCACCTCCTTGAAGGCATCTATGTTGCTGCGTTCCTTGGCAGAGATAAAGATGCAGTTGTCCTGCAACTTAGCCATCCAGGTCTTCTTTAGCTCCTCGAACGACACATTGCGCTTGGTAGCGGGAGTGAGGTCATCGGCCTCCTTCTCTTCCCAAGTGTAGGCATCTATCTTGTTGAAAACAATCATAGTGGGCTTATCGCTACTCTTAAGATCTGCCAGCGTCTTCTCCACCACAGCTATCTGCTCCTCAAAGTCGGGATGGGAGATATCCACCACGTGTAGCAGGAGGTCTGCCTCACGCACCTCGTCCAGCGTACTCTTAAAGGAGTCCACCAAGTCGGTAGGCAACTTACGTATGAATCCCACCGTATCGGAAAGCAAGAAGGGTAGGTTCTCTATAATCACCTTACGCACCGTGGTGTCGAGCGTAGCAAACAACTTATTCTCGGCAAACACCTCACTCTTGGACAGCAAGTTCATCAAGGTACTCTTACCCACGTTGGTATATCCCACCAGTGCCACACGAATCATGCGACCACGGTTGCTACGCTGCGTAGTCTTCTGCTTGTCTATCTCCGCCAGACGCTGCTTTAGCAACGACATACGGTTCAAGATGATGCGTCTATCCATCTCCAACTGCGTTTCACCCGGACCACGCAAGCCCACGCTACCCTTGCCGCCGCCACCGCCGGAGCCACCTCGCTGACGTTCCAAGTGAGTCCACAAGCGTTGCAGACGGGGCAACATATAACGATACTGCGCCAACTCCACCTGCGTCTTGGCATTTGCCGTCTGTGCACGCATGGCAAAGATGTCCAGGATGAGCGACGTACGATCCAGAATCTTCACCTTCAGTTCCGCCTCAATATTGCGTATCTGCTTGGCAGATAGTTCATCGTCGAAGATAACCATACCCACTTCGCGCTCCGCCTCCTCCTCTTGTTCCACGAAGGCACGAATTTCCTCCAGCTTACCTTTTCCTACATAGGAGATGGAGCTGGGACCATCCACACGCTGTGTAAAGCGCTTTATAACTTTTGCACCGGCAGTTTCGGCAAGGAACTCCAGTTCGTCCAGATATTCCTTGGTCTTAGCCTCGTCCTGCTGTTTGGTGATGAGACCCACCAGGACGGCGGTTTCAGCCTGTGCCTCTGATATTACAAATTCTTTCATGAATAACGTATTTAGCTGCGAATATAGCGAAAAAGAAGATATTGAACAAACATTCCGTTCTTTTTTTGATGAGAAAGAACAAAAAAGGCGTTCTTTCGAACGCCCTTAATCTTTTGTCTTCTCAGATTGTGCTTAGAGAGAGATTGCACCAGACGGACAAACGTCAGCACAAGTTCCACACTCTGTACAAGTATCAGGGTCAATTGAATACTTATCGCCCTCTGAAATTGCACCTGCCGGACACTCGTCGATACAAGTTCCGCATGCAACACAATCATCGCCAATTACGTAAGCCATTTTCTTTCGTTGTTTAAATATTAGTACTAAATAAATCGATGCAAAAGTAATGCATTATTTCGATATATGGGCAGGTTTTTCGAAAAATCTTTCATTATTTGTTATTTTTCTAAATAAATGGGGATACAATAAGATGGTTGTTTTTGCGTTTTATCTAATAGATATATTAAGGGCATAATATGAAGGAGCTATATAAAGGGATATTGTTGTGTGTACTTATGTTGTTGTGTGTATTGCGTTTGTCGGCGCAGACGCGCAAGGTGCAGAATCGTCCTTACCTGGATATGCGTACGTTTCACTATGGTTTTGTGTTTGGTATGCACACGCAGGATTTGGAGATTACCAACAATGGTTTTGTGGATTCCACTACGGGTGAGCAGTGGTATGTAGATGCGGATAGTTACAATGTGGGGTTCAACGTGGGTGTCTTGGGTGAGTGGAAGCTTACGGAGCACTGGGCGTTGCGTGTTATTCCGTCGTTGTATTTCGGTCAGAAGCATATTACATTTCATGAGCAGGTGACGCAGCGTGATACGGCGCAGACGGTGAAGTCTACGTATCTGGCGGTGCCGGTGGAGTTTAAGTATTCGGCGCAGCGTTTCAACAATTATCGTCCGTACATTATGTTGGGTGTTATGCCCATGACGGATCTCACGGTGAAGAAGCAGGGCAACATCTTGACGAAGAGTTTTGATTGTATGGCCGAGGTGGGTGTCGGTTGCGATTTCTACCTTCCGTTTTTCAAGTTCATCCCGGAGTTGAAGTTTAGTTACGGTCTTGTGGATGTCTTGAACAAGAATCGTAGTGACCTTATTGACAAGAGTAGGCTGAAGTTTACCAATTCGGTGGATAAGTTGAAGTCGAGTATGATTGTCTTGTCGTTCTACTTCGAGTAGTCGTCTGTGTATAAGTTCCCGGATTTTGCACTTCAAGAGCGGGTATAATTGCGGGCAATTAGGTTGAAAATTCCAAGGAATTCGCCCCAAGTTCCTGCGGAATCTCCGAGCTAATTGCCCGCAATTAGATTGCTAAATGCGGGCAATTATTTCTCTGCTTAATGCGCATCGAAACTATATATAGAAAGGGTTCGAAAACCGTACAAGTACGGGGTAAATTCATACTGGTTTCGAACCTTTTTTATACTGAGTTTTAGATCAAATCATACTGTGTTTTGTGTCGAGCACTACCATACTTTGGATCTTTTTCTACTGTGTTTTGGGTTGAAAAGTACTGTGTTTTCATAACCATCCGGTTCTATTTCATCCGGAGGCAACCTGTATCTTAGAAATTATAGCATTGTATTTTCCTTTACAGTAACAAGGCGCCGTGAAGGCAAATAAACACACAAAAAGGCTTCCCTTCACACTATATATGCCTCTCCCTGGAGTTTTTTCTCGAAAAATCCTTCAATCCTTCACTCCTTTCATACCTGTTGATATTTAGGCGGTTAATAAATGCTGTATGTTTCAAGAATCCTTCAGCTTCCTTTCAGGCGGCGGGGTGAACCCCCGTTTCCTAGCGGATATGTCTGTTTGTAAACTATTCGGAGCTTTCACCGTATTTTCCCTGCCTTTATGCTCTATAGTGTAGATGTAAATGGCGTGGAAGTAGTTCCGGAAAACGTGGAAGTAAAATCTGTCTTTCGTGGAAGTAATAATAATGTTCAATGTGTTGTTCATCAAGTGTGTGGAAGTTTCGTGGAAGCAGTGGAGGTAGTTCCGAGATTTTAAGAATCTGAAGGTACTTCCACAGAATATAGCTTCCACAACATTCCTTTCACCGTTGCTTTCACCACCTTTTATGTAAATATATTATCAGAATGGTGCGGAGATAGGATATTTGCATATATCTTTACATTATGCTTTTTGGAATGAATAAAATTCGCTCAAGTTTCAGGCTTGCGTAACCCCCTTTGCCTCCACCACCTTCCATTCGGAGATGGTGCGAGTTTCGGTGGAGAAGTTTACACCTATCTTATATACGGCACGTCTTCCTTCCATATAAGGTGTTGCATACCCTTTATCGTCTATTTGTTGGAGGGCAATCTCCGGAGTAGAATTAATCTTTAGTTCTACTACGTAAACATAGTTCGGAGTGGTGATGGTCACGTCTGTTGCTCCCGTGGAGTTACGCACTTCGGCGTGAACCAAGTCGCACATCATGCGGAAGTATAGGAAGAAGAACTTTTGGTAATGTTCCTCCGTAGCTTCCATATCTTGCAGAATCTTCGGCTCGTTCTTTCCATACGGGATGCTCTTGAGTAGAGAACGTAGGTTCTCCATTGCTGTGTCAATATCTCCTTCGCGCAATGCTGTGGATGCACGTAGCGCAGCGCTTGCCG
>CAYOKO010000139.1:0-5145 GCA_964404555.1 uncultured Bacteroidaceae bacterium
TTTTGTTTCACCACTGTGTTGCTCTTGAAATCGGATGCAAAGGTACGGTGTTTTTCTTTATCCTCCAAATTTTTTGGCAAAAAAGTTTGCAAAAAGGGCAAAAATCATGCATTTTTCCGTCTTTTTCAATCCCTAATAGTTGTAATATTCGCATTTTTGGGCTTTTTTGCGGTTTTATATGCATAATGACATTTCTCGATATTTTTTGCTAAAATGGCATACCTACGGCAAAATGGAAGGTGAAATCTCTGGATAATTTGGGATGGAACACGGGATAGTGGGCGCTTCCGGAGGGGTATGCGGGGTCTACGGCTTTCATTCCGGCATCGAGACGGAGGATGAAATAGTCGAAATTGAAGCGCAATCCGGCGCCGTAGGCTACGGCTATCTGCTCGTAGAAGGTGTCCCAATGGAACTGTCCGCCGGGTTGGTCTTCGTATTCGCGAAGGGTCCAGATGTTACCGGCGTCTACAAAAAGGGCACCGTGGAGCTTCCAGCCTATGAAGGTGCGGTACTCCATACTTAGGTTTAGACTGATGTCGCCGGTTTGGTTGATGAAGTCTATGCGTCCGTCGGTTCCTTTGTATCTGCCGGGACCTAACTCTCGTACCGACCATCCGCGCACGCTGTTGGCTCCGCCGCTGAAGTAGCGGGTTTCGTAGGGTAGTATGGTGGCGTTGCCAAAGGGGTATGCCACGCCTAGTGCTGCTCGAAAGGCTACGGAGCTTTTGGGGGTGAGGGCAAGGGCGTAGGCGTAGTCTACATCGCACTTAACGTATTGTGCATAGGGGATGCCGAGGAGGGTGTATCTTCCGTCGCTGTTCTTCTCCATATTAAATAAGGAGGTGATGCCGTAGAGAAGGCTACCTGCCGACTCTACGTTGAAGCGGAAGGTGCGGTGACTCTTGCTTATGGCGTAGGGGGAGTTGAACCCGTTGGTGTTGTAGGTGTAGCTGTAGCCGCTCTTGATGACAAAGAGGTTCTCGTAGTTGTAACGGAGGAGGGAGTTGCGCGAACTGCTGTTCTCCAGATAGTCCTGACGGAAGGTGTCGGAGATCCAGGGCATGAGGACGTAGTTTACGTCCAGGAGTTCTATCTTGTGCTGAATCTTCTGCTGATGTGCCTTCCAGAGGTATCCCCATCGTCCGGTGAGGGCACGACGGTGGTATTCGGGGCGTGTCTGGGTAGTGTAGAGTACGGCAAACTCTGTGTGGGGCTGATAGTAGGGTTTGATGTATCTGCCTAGGTAGGGGAAGGCGAAGGAGGGGAAGGTGAGGTTGGCCTCGAGCGTGAACTCCAGATAGTCCTGGTCGCTGTATCCCTCGAGCCCTCGTATGGCTTCGTAGGCGGCACGTCCCTTGAAGGTGAGTTGCTCGGAACCTTTAAAGAGGTTGCGATTGGAGAGGGAGAGTACGGCTGCGGCTCCCAGGTCGCCGGCAGAGTTGGTGCCTTCGAGCTCGGCAGAGAGGGTGCGCTTCTTGGCGGAGTAGATGGAGACGTAGCAGTCCAGCGATGTGGTGTCCGTGGGGACATCCTGCATACGTACGGTGGCGTACTTTACGGCTCCGTATCGGCTCCAGCGGTTGTAGAAGTCTTGCACGTCGTTCTCGCGATAGGTGTCGCCGGGACGAAAGGGGATGTTGGTTTTGTATAGGCTCTCACGAAAAACGGGGGTTCCGTGGGTGAGCAGCAGCATACTGTCCACGTGGGTGGTGTCCACGTCTGTGGGGCGGGTATCGGCGTTGTTTTCTACGTCGGAGTAGACGTACACCTTATTTATATTATATATGGTGTGCGGACGGGGGGCATCGCCGGAGGATTTGCGGTACTCGGAGATGTAGAACGTGAGGTCCACTACGGAGCTGCCGGCAAGGGTGTCGGCTATGAGGGTGATGAAGTCTTTGTTGAACTTCTGATACCCGTGGTTCTGGAGGTAGTGGGTGATGCGACTGCGTTCTTCGTTGATGGAGTCTATGCGGAGGGTGTTGCCGGTGTGCAGATAGGTGTCTTGCATACAGGTTTGCAGGTGGGTGTAGAGCAGACTGTCTTCGGTTTGATAGTCCAGACTGCCCAGTGTGTAGCGTTCGCCGGCGGTGAGGTTGTAGGCTAGGTCCAACTTGCGACCGTGCGCCAGGGTGTCGGTCGAGATACGGGCATGGAGAAAGCCCAGTCCTTTGGCTACGTTGAGCATCTCTTCCTCGGCTATGCGGGTACGTTCGGCTGAGTAGATGACGGGGGCCTCTCCTACCCTACGGAGAAAGCGGTTGACGGCACGGGTGGTGTCCTTTCCTTGCAGACAGTAGATGCCCAGGGGGACACGCATAAAGCCCAGCCAACGGGTGTTGGGACGCTGACGTACGTACTTATCGAGGTTCTCGGTGGATACGGCCTTGTCGCTGCTGCGCACCGTTACTTTGTGTAATAGATACTCGTCACCGGGCACGAATCTACCCGATGAGCAGGATTCCCATCCGCCCACAGCGACTGCCAAAGATACGACTATCCCTATATTCTTTATCTTCATTCGAACGTTTCTTGTTTGCCAAAATATGTGCAAAATTAGCATATTTCCACGGGGTTTCCAAATAATTGGGGGAAATCTTTGTCACGTTGGGGAAAAGGCGTAACTTTGCGTAGGATAAAATAGTATGTCCGTCGGTCTCGGTATCGACGGTAAAAAGTCAGTATAAAAGATGATTAGCAAGAACCGTATAAAATATATACACGCGCTCAAGATGAAGAAGAATCGCGTGGAGGAGGCGTGCTTTGTGGCAGAGGGGCCTAAGTTGGTGGGTGATTTGTTGGGACATTTCCCTTGCCGATACCTTGCTGCTACGGAGGCGTGGATGCTGGCGCACGGCAAGGAGCCGGGTTGTGCCGGTACGGAGAGGGATGTGGTGACGCAGGAGGAGTTGCAACGTGTGAGCTTCCTGAAGTCGCCGCAGGAGGTGCTGGCGGTCTTTGCCATGCGGGATGCGGAGGAGCCGACGGAGGTGCTGGCAGCGCTGCCCAAGACGCAGTTGTGCCTGGCACTGGACGATGTGCAGGATCCGGGCAATGTGGGTACGATTATCCGACTGGCGGACTGGTTTGGCATAGAGCACGTTTTCTGTTCGCATGGTTCGGCGGATGTGTACAATCCCAAGACGGTGCAGGCTACGATGGGGGCGCTGGCACGTGTGCAGATTCACTATGTGGACTTGCCGGCGTTTCTGGATGCTACAGGCGGTGCGCGGGTGTATGGTACGTTTCTGGAGGGGGATAACCTTTATACTACGGAGACGGAGGCGCATGGTATCATTGTGATGGGCAACGAGGGGAACGGTATCTCGGGGGCTGTGGAGCAGCGGGTGACGCACAAGTTGCACATTCCCAACTACCCGCCCATGCGGAGCACGAGTGAGAGCTTGAACGTGGCGGTGGCTACGGCGATTATTTGTGCGGAGTTTCGCAGGCGGTGTCGCTGATGCGGTAGTCGCCGCCCTGCCATTCGGTGAAGGGTTCTTCGGCCGATAGGGGGTGGTATGCTACCACGTGTCCGTGGTTGTCGAACTCTATGACTTGCTGGTGGAGTATCTCCCCACCGGGCAGCAGGAGTCGGTTTACGGCTATCTTGCGGGGGCGTTTCATCGTCTTACTCTTTGTCCGTTGGGTCTGCGACGGCGTTGTGGTACGTACTTCTTCTCCTTGGTTATCTCTAGACGGTGTTCTATGGGTTGCTTGTCGCGTACTTCGTTGGGCGAGAGGCGTTCCTCTACGGTCTCTACGGTGTCGGCGGCTAGTGTGTCGTTCTGCAGGGTGTCGGCTTCCAGACTGTCGGTCTTCACCTCTATGTTGCCGTTGTCGGTGATGCCTTGGAGGTGGAAACGTACCAGGTTGATCTTGTTCAATACCAGGAGTCTCGTGTTTTGGTCGGGATCGGGCAGGAGGTAGATGAATCCGGTTACTTTTCTTATGCCCAGGGTGCTGTCGCCTTCTACACGGATGGACACCTTGGTGTCGTAGTAGCGGAAGGTTCGGCTGAAGGTGACGGTGGAGTCCTTGTCGTAATGGATGGTGAGGGCGCAAACGGCACTCTTGTTGCCCTTCTGCGAACGGAAGACGGGTTGGAAATTGAGTGAGTACACATCGCCCCGGCGGAAGGTTGAGTCGGCATCGAGCGTGAAGCTAACCTTGTTGGCGAGGGGTTCCGATGTGAGTACGCAGAAGGAGGGTCGTGGCCATACGTTGGCGGTATCGCCGTTGGCCGAGAGGTTGGAGTAGATGGAGCTTTCGCTCTGGGAGAGTCCCAGGGTTCCGGATTCGGTGCGTAGGCGTTCTTCTATGTTGTTGTAGACGTCGCGCAGTTCGTAGGCATGACGGGTGTACCACACCAGGGAGCTGTCGAACTCCTCCTCCGTAACGTGGTGTTTCTCGAACACCTGACGGGTGTAAGCTTCCACATCGCCTCCTCGTTGGTTGGCCAGCTCCAGGGCTATCTGGTAGTCGTAGAGCAGGTCTTCCATATCGTCTCTGTCCATCACGCCGGATGGGATGGCGGGCTTACAGGCAACCCATCCGCACACCAGTCCGGTGAGCATGAGGTGGGCTAGGTATCGTCCTTTCTTCATACGGTCTCCTCCTTTGTTGTTACCTTCACCAGTGTTTCGCGGTAGAAGAGGAGTATGGCTATGGCGCCGCAGGTGATGCAGGCATCGGCAAAGTTGAAGACGGGGCTGAAGAACACGAAGTGTTGTCCGCCTATCAGGGGCAGTGCCTGGGGCCAGTTGAACTCTATCAGGGGGAAGTAGAACATATCCACTACCCTACCTTGAAACCAGGTGCTGTAGCCGGTGCCAAAGGGCACACATTCTGCTACGTATGGAGCCGGCGGGTTGCTGAAGATGAGTCCGTAGAGCAGACAGTCTATGATGTTGCCTACGGCGCCTGCTGCTACAAACATGATGCAGATGAGGAACCCGCGGGAGATACCGCGGCGCATCCACTTGGCGGCAAACCAGCAAAGGTAGCCAAAGAGTAACAGACGAATGGAAGTGAGTAGTACCTTGGGACCTATGGATACGCCAAAGGCCATACCGTTGTTCTCTATGAAAGAGATGTAGAACCAGTTGGCTATGCGTATGCTCTCATGCTTGAACATGTGGG
>CAYOKO010000140.1:0-5129 GCA_964404555.1 uncultured Bacteroidaceae bacterium
ATACGAGCTGGGGTACGTACTATCCCAACAACATAGACCCTTGTGTATTCTACGATGATGAGGGCAAACTCTGGATGAGCTATGGTTCCTGGAGTGGTGGTATCTTTGTGCTACAACTGGACGAGAATACGGGTTTGCGCGACTATACCGTAACGTATACGAGCGATTATGCCAGCAAGGGGGCAAGCTTCACGAGCGATCCTTACTTTGGCAAGAAGATTGCGGGTGGTTACTATGTGTCCGGTGAGGGTTCTTACATACGTAAGTTCGGCAAGTACTATTTCTTGTTCCTGTCTTACGGTGGTCTGACCGCTACGGGAGGTTACGAGATGCGTGTGTTCCGTAGCGAGAATCCCGATGGACCGTATGTGGATGGTAATGGGGTGAATGCTCGCTATACGGGTTATGCGCTGAACTATGGTCCCAAGGGTACCGACAATCGTGGTGTGAAGATTATGGGTTCTTACAAGTGGAACTACATGAATCTGGGTGAGATAGCTCAGGGACACAACTCCGTGACGATTGGTCAGGACGGCAATTATTACCTGGTTTATCACAGTCGTTTCAACGGTGGTAACGAGGGGTTTGAGAACCGTGTACACCAGATGTTCCTGAACGAGCAGGACTGGTTGGTGGCAGCACCGTTTGAGTATCACACAACAGACACCATCAAGCAGTCGGACATAGAGAGCAAGCAGATTGCTACAGCCAAGGAGATTGCAGGTACATATCGCTTTATCATGCACAACTATAAGCAGAATTGCGATAGTCTGGAGGTGGCAACTCCCACCCTTGTCACACTGACCGAGGCGGGTAAACTGAGCGGCACGGTCAACGGTAAGACGGTGAGCGGCAAGTGGAGCATCACGGAAGGAACCTCCTTCATCACACTGACCATAAGCGGCACAGCTTATTATGGTGTGTTGGTGGAGCAGACCGAGGACCCCACGAACATACGGAGTCTCTGCTTCACGGCAATGAACCCGAAGAGCGGTGTGAACATCTGGGGTGCTAAGATGCGCGATGAGTACTCCATCGCATACATTTATAATTTGAACAATAAGAAGTGGCCGGTGAGTGCAAGTGCATCGGTCACCTCCAACTTGGATCTGGAGATGGTGGAGAGCGATACATTGGAGAACAATGTGGAGGTGACGTGGAAGTCGGACACGCCGGAGTTGATTTCGGACTATGGTCGCTACGTGCAGGCTCCGGAGGAGGATGTACAGTATGTAACGTTGACGGGTAGCCTCAACTGCGGTAACTATTCCTACAGTAAGGATATTCGTGTACGTGCCAAAGCTGCTACGGAACTTACGGGCGATGAGCTGAAGGGACTGAAGGCATACTACAACTTTGAGGAGGGACTTACTAACCAACTGAACGATTCCGAGAAGGGTATTCTGGGTAAAGCAACCGGTGGTACCACTCCGGCTCGCAGCTATTATAAATTCCGCGAGGGATATGTGCTGCACCAGTATGAGGGCAGTGCAGCTAGCTACGGTCGCTTTGCCAACTCCGTAAAGAGTGAGGAGGAGGACTTGGAGGGTGTAACGGTGGCGATGTGGGTAAAGCGACTGAGCACCGATGACCCCGCTAACTATAACAACGACTTGTTTGCCTTTACCAACTCATCGCAAACGCAGTATTTGGCATTCTCTCCCAATACGGCTATAACTTTTCTGAATGCCGACGGTCACACCATGGAAGCCAACATGAAGGAGGGATTACTCACCGACATTCCGGTAGACACTTGGGCGTTTGTGACGCTCACCATAGACAAGGATGGCTTTGCTGTATATGTAAACGGTACGCGCAAGAGCTATACTTCCTCCAATAAGGGACTGACCAAGAGTGAGGATTTTACCTATCAAGACATACTGGATCTAATCCAGAGTGGAAACAACATCTACTTTTATACGGGTATGGGCAGCAAACGTGGTACTGCCGGTGCTTATATAGACGATATATTGCTGTACAACCGTAGCATGACGGTTGCGGAGGCAAAGAATCTCTACAATGCTGCCAATCGTGTGTACGACTTTACGGGGAACAGTGTACTTGCGGGTGACGTAAACGGTGACGGTGTGGTATCGACTACCGATATTACTTGCTTGGCCGGCTACATCCTTACGGGGGATGCCACGGGCTTGAAGTTGTCCAATGCCGATGTGGATGGCAACGGTGACATTACGGTGGGTGACATTACGGCCATTGCTGCTAAGATTTTAGCAGGTGAATAAATGTAAAATGATGGTTAACAACTGTTTAAGAACCTCGTTTTTCTTGATTTAAATCAAGTTTTGAAAGAAATATCGAAAAAAAACCACGAATTCGCTTGCATTGTTGGTAGAAATAAGTACCTTTGCACACGTTTTTCATGGTATTAGATTTAAGGTTAGAAAAAGATTGGTTGTCGTGAGACAATCAATTTTTTCGTTTATAGGGGGGGGGGCTAGTTCTTCGTTACCCGGGGCAAGCTCTTTTTACCATCCCCATTCTTTCCATCCCATATCGGCATACCAGGCGGTGGTCTGGAAGTCGAGATTCCATTTATAATAGTATTCGCCGGGGGCATAGAAGGAGACTCCTCCGTAGTGTTCCTCGTCTGTCAACTTGTCGTATCCATAGGAGGCATACACGGATCTCCACCATGAGGTGCAGTAGCGGTAGGGGTAGGCTTTGAAGAGGATTTCTTCCCATTCGGTGACATCGGTGTCCGGCTGGGCGCAGAGGAAGCTGCGAAGGTCGTAGAAGGGGGGATAGCTGGTGCTGCCGGCGTAGTAGCGTTGCACACCGGTGTACACGGGGGTGGCATCGGCACTACCAAAGTAGGTTTCCATATAGGGTTTGGTGGCTTGCAGGAGGTCGCCTAGATAGGCGGTTTCGCAGGCTGAGAGGAGTACGCCGTCGCCTCCGGAGTAGGCGTTGTAATAATGTTGCAACATGGCGTTGACATCGGGCTTGGGGGTGGCGAAGATATCTGCCAGCATGGTGTTGTAGGGGGCACCGTTGCCGGGTATCTCTGCCGGACTGCCCAGAATGTAGTCGGTTACATTGCGGAGTTCGTAATCGGTTTCCACGCATTGCATGAAGCAGGCGTCGAAGAAGATGAAGTCTAGATGATGCCACTTCTTGAGGGCTGTTGCCAGGTCGTCTATATTTATCTCGGGTACCTTTCCGGTGTCCTGACCGATGGAACGGGCGATGGAACGGGTATCGGGCATCCAGCCGCTACCGTGCGACCAGAGGGTGAGCGACCAGGAGGTGGCTGCGGGGGCTTCTTCGTCTACCTTGTCGAATACTTGTTGCATCACTTCGGTGTCGGCGGAGTTGAGATTGGATGACCACTGGTAGAGGGTGTCTAACTGCTGGGTGTTGCGCACCTCGAGCAGGAGGGAGTTTCTGCTGCTACGATCCACGAAGACGTACAATCGTCCTTCGTCGGGGATTGCAGAGGCGCCGTTGAGCATTTCTGCTATATCATTACTTGTATAGTTGCTCAGGGAATTGTCTCCCATCATATAGACTAAGGAGACTTTCTGTGCGGGTACTCGTTGACTTTCTACGGGGATTTCCGGATCGTCGCTCGAGCAACTCGCCATACCGAAGGCGGTAAAAAGGGATATTACTGCTAGGAAGCTTGTACTTTTCATTGCCACATTAGATAAAGAGAAGAAAAATCCCCCCTCTCGACCTAGAGAGGAGGGAAGTTAAAATGATGTCTATTATTTCTGCGGAATCTCGGCAAGGAGCTGACACAAGAATCCGTAGAATTTTTCTACCGATGGAATGTAGCAACGTTCGTCGGGAGTGTGCGGGGACTTCAATGTGGGACCCATGCTCACGAGGTCCATCTCCGGATACACCTTACCGATTAGGCTACATTCAAGTCCTGCATGGCATACTTGCACATCGGCAGGAGTATTGAACCGGCGCTGATAGAGTTCCTTTATCTGCGCCACAATGGGAGAATCGAAGTTGGGTTGCCATGCCATATAATCGCCGTCGGTCTCCACCTTCATGCCTGCCATATTGAAGCAGCATTCAATCATGGATACCTGGTACTCCTTCATGCTGTCGGCACTACTGCGCACCAAGCACTTGATGGAAGCGTTGCCCCCCTCTATGTCTACAATAGCGAGGTTGCTCGATGTTTCGACAACGCTTGGAATGCTTGGGATGTAGCGCAACACACCGTCGTGGCATGCATACACGGCATCTACCAGATTGTCTTGAATCTCCTCGGGCAACTCGCCTGCCGGCATATCCGCTGCACTCACTTCCAAGCGGATATCGCTCTCAATGCCTACAAATTCTTCGTTGAAGAGCTTTTCGCAGTAGGCTGCCAAATCTTTTACATCGTCTTCATTACCGGCCGGCACGGTGATTATCACCTCTGCGTCGCGCGGAATGGCGTTGCGCATGTTGCCACCGTGCCACGAAGCCAAACGTGCTTCATCGTCGGCAATTGCGGCAGCCAAGAAACGTGCCATCAACTTGTTGGCATTTCCACGTCCCTGGTTAATCTCCAATCCGGAGTGACCGCCGCGCAGTCCTTTCAGTGCCACCTTGAGTGCCACGTCCCCCTCCTCAGGAGCTACCTCCTTATACTGCAACGAGCCGGTTACATTGACACCGCCTGCGCTGCCTATAACGAATTCGCCCTCCTTCTCATTATCTATATTAAGGAGGATATCCCCTTTAAGAGTGTCGGGCGAGAGGTGGTTTACACCCCACATGCATGTCTCTTCGTCGGCGGTTATGAGAGCTTCCAACGGTCCATGCGTTAAGGTATCGTCTGTAAAGATGGCCATAATCATGGCGACACCTATACCGTCGTCGGAGCCGAGTGTGGTTCCTTTGGCTTTCACCCAATCGCCATCGATGTAGGTCTCGATGGGGTCGGTCTCGAAATTGTGGGTGCTGCCTTTTACGGCTTGCGGTACCATGTCTATATGTGCCTGTAGAACGGCTGTCTTCTTACCTTCCATTCCGGGAGTGGCGGGCTTGCGTAGCACTATGTTGTCGCCTCCGTCCTTGAAGGCTTCTATGTTGTGCTCCTTTGCCCACTCGAGTAAGAACTGATGTGCTTTCTCCAAGTGTCCGGATGGTCGCGGAACTTGGGT
>CAYOKO010000141.1:0-5036 GCA_964404555.1 uncultured Bacteroidaceae bacterium
CAAATAATTAAAAACAATAAATTACGCTTATGAACTTAATTCTTATTGCAGTAACGGTTCTGGGTGTTATCGGTTTGATTGCCGCTGTGGTACTCTTTCTGGCATCCAAGAAGTTTGCTGTGTTTGAGGATCCGCGCATTGGTCAAGTGGCTGAAGTTTTGCCGCAGGCCAATTGTGGTGGATGTGGCTTTCCGGGATGCTCGGGCTTTGCTGCTGCATGTGTGAAGGCTGCCGATGGCGGTTCGCTGGAGGGTACTGCTTGTCCGGTGGGCGGTCAGCCTGTCATGGAGAAGGTGGCTGCTATCTTGGGACTGGAGGCTGTTGCGTCTGCACCTAAGGTGGCTGTGGTTCGCTGCAACGGTACGTGCGAGAATCGTCCGCGTGTGGTGAGCTACGATGGAGTAAAGAACTGTCGCATTGCTAACATGACGGCGTGTGGCGAGACGGCTTGTGCTTATGGCTGTTTGGGATGCGGCGATTGTGTATCGGCTTGCCGTTTCGGTGCCATCGCTATTAACCCGGAGACGGGATTGCCCGAGGTGAACGAGGACTTGTGTACGGCTTGTGGTGCTTGTGCCAAGGCTTGTCCGCGTAGTATTATAGAGGTACGCGCGAAGGGACCTAAGTCTCGCCGTGTTACGGTGCTGTGTGTCAACAAGGATAAGGGTGCCGTTGCCAACAAGGCTTGTAAGGCTTCATGTATTGGTTGTGGTAAGTGTGCAAAAGTATGTAAGTTTGAGGCTATTACGGTAGATGCAAACGTGGCTCACATCGATGCGGACAAGTGTAAGATGTGCTTGAAGTGTGTAGATGAGTGCCCGAAGGGTGCTATCCATGCGTTTAACTTCCCTCCACGCAAACCGAAACCTGCTGCAACCGATGCACCTGCGGCTAAACCTGCGGCTCCGGCTGCTAAACCTGCTGCACCTGTGGCTCCCGAGGCTCCTAAGGCAGAGGCAGCTCCTGTTAGTGAGCAGAAAGTAGAAGTAAAACAATCCTAAAAACAGAATAAGGTGAAAACATTTAAGATTGGAGGTGTTCATCCTGCCGAGAACAAACTGTCGGCAGCAGAGCCCATTAAGGTGGCGGAACTCCCAAAACAAGTTGTCTTGCCTCTCTCTCAGCATATCGGTGCTCCCGCTAAGGCCATCGTTAAGAAAGGAGATGAAGTAAAGGTTGGAACAATGATAGCAGAAGCCGGTGGTTTTGTGTCGGCTCCTATTTTCTCCTCTGTCAGCGGTAAGGTTGCCAAGGTTGACGCTATTGTCGATGCTAGTGGCTATCGTAAGCCGGCTGTCTTTATTGATGTAGAGGGTGATGAGTGGGAAGAGTCTATCGATAGAAGCGATAAACTAGTTACACTGAAGGATTGTCCGGAACTTACGCCCGAGGAGATTGTAAACCGTATAAAGGCTGCCGGAGTGGTAGGTATGGGTGGTGCTTGCTTCCCGTGCCACGTGAAGTTGTGCCCTCCTCCGGGAACGAAAGCTGAGTGCGTAATTATCAATGCCGTAGAGTGTGAGCCGTATCTCACTGCCGATCATCGATTGATGCTCGAGAGGGCAGATCAAATCTTGGTGGGTGTATCGCTCATAATGAAGGCCGTAAGCGTAAATAAGGGATATATAGGCATAGAAAATAATAAACCTGATGCCATAAAGTTGATGACCGAGAAGGCAAAGGCTTTCGAGGGTATTGAGGTGGTTCCTCTGAAGGTGAAGTATCCGCAGGGTGGTGAGAAGCAGCTCATCAATGCGGTTATCGGTAGAGAGGTTCCCGCTCCTCCGGCTATTCCTATCAATGTGGGTGCTGTGGTGCAGAATGTGGGTACCGCTTATGCTATCTATGAGGCAGTTATGAAGCGTAAGCCTCTCTTTGAGCGCATTGTTACCGTCACCGGAAAGAGCTTGGCTCATCCTAGCAACTTCCTGGTGCGTATGGGTACTTCCATCGGTCAGTTGATAGATGCTTGCGGTGGTCTGCCTACCGATACCGGTAAGGTGATTGGTGGTGGTCCTATGATGGGTAAGGCGTTGGTTAATACCGATGTTCCTGTATGCAAAGGAACCTCCGGCGTACTTCTTATGAACGATAAGGAAGCTAAGCGTACCGAACCCAAACCCTGTATTCGTTGTGCCAAGTGTGTAAGTGCTTGTCCTATGGGATTGGAGCCTTTCTTGTTGGCAACCGCTTCATCCCTACAGAAGTGGGATTTGGTAGAGGCAGAGCAGATAACCTCCTGCATAGAGTGCGGATCTTGTCAGTTTACGTGTCCTTCTTTCCGTCCGTTGCTCGACAATATTCGTCTGGGCAAGACCACTGTGATGGGCATAATTCGTTCACGCAATGCAAAAAAATAATGAGCTATGGCAAATAAATTGATTATATCATTGTCCCCGCATGTTCATGGAAATGACAGCGTGGAAAAGAATATGTACGGTGTCTGCATCGCATTGATACCTGCTATCTTAGTATCACTGGGCGTGTTTGGACTGGGTGCAGCCGTTGTACTGCTCACCTCTGTCATTGCGTGTGTGTTCTTTGAGTGGAGCATCACCAAGTTTATCCTTAAGCGCGACCGAGTGACGGTTTGTGATGGTTCCGCCATCCTTACCGGACTCCTTTTGGGCTTCAACCTGCCCTCCAACTTGCCGTTGTGGATTATCGTCATCGGCGCTTTGGTAGCTATCGGAATCGGTAAGCTTACCTATGGCGGATTGGGTTGCAATCCTTTCAATCCGGCACTTGTAGGACGTGTGTTCCTGCTCATCTCTTTCCCCGTGCAGATGACCACTTGGCCTGTACCATTACAGCAAGGTTCCTATATCGATGCCGAGACAGCAGCCACTCCGTTGGCACTTATCAAAGCAGGTCGTTTGGAGGATTTGCCACACTGGACCGACATGTTGCTCGGTGTTACCGGCGGTTCTCTTGGAGAGATTAGCGCTTTGGCACTGCTTATAGGTTTGGCATATATGTTGGTACGCAAGATTATCACCTGGCACATCCCGGTATCCATCTTGGTTACCGCCTTTGTCTTCGCCGGTATTCTTCATGCCGTAGAGCCATCTAAGTTTGCCAATCCTGTGGTAGAACTCCTGAGTGGAGGACTTATGTTGGGCGCCTGCTTCATGGCCACCGATTACGTAACATCCCCCATGACCAAGAAGGGACAGCTCATCTACGGATGTGCTATCGGTTTCCTGACCATCGTTATTCGTTCCTTCGGTGCCTATCCCGAAGGTATGTCCTTCGCCATCCTGGTGATGAACGCCTTCACACCGCTGTTGAACACCTATTGTAAACCTAAAAGATTCGGGGAGGTAGTAAAGAAATGAAAAAGTTACAATCATCACTGACGAATATGGCGGTAGTGCTCACCGTCATCTCCGTAATAGCAGGCGGTGTGCTTGCATATATTAATAAGGTAACCTCCGGACCTATCGCCGAACTTGCAGAAAAGACCTTGTCGGATGGTATCAAGCAGGTGGTACTGGGCACTACCGAGGGCGACCTCGAGGTTCAGTCCATCGATACACTGGAGAGTGGTTACATTGTTTACACCACCGATAAGGGTACTGCCGTACAGGGTGGAGAGAACGGTTTCGGTGGTAAGCTCGATGTGCTAGTAGGTTTCGATGCCGAGGGTAATATTAAGGGATACACCATCCTTGCTACACAAGAGACTCCGGGTCTGGGAGTGAAAGCAGCCGAGTGGTTCCAGAAGGGCAACAAGGGTGACATCATAGGTATGAATCCCGGTGAGCAGGAACTGGTGGTAAAGAAAGATGGCGGTAATGTGGATGCTATCACAGCCTCTACCATCACCAGTCGCGCCTTCTTGAAGACTGTCAACAATGCCTATCAAGCTTTCAAGTCCGGCAGTGTAGAAGCTACCACCGGTGCCAGCAAACAAGCACACCACGGTGACGAGGCTCAGCCGGAGGAGGAAGAAAACTCAACGTCAAACAATTAAAGAATAAGGTTTTATGAAGAATTATAGTAAAGTCCTTATAAACGGCCTCATAAAGGAGAACCCAACCTTTGTGCTCCTTCTGGGTATGTGCCCTACACTGGGTACCACCTCATCGGCCCTCAACGGTATGTCCATGGGACTCGCCACCACCTTTGTGTTGGTATGTTCCAATGTGGTTATCTCACTCGTTAAGAACCTCATCCCGGATATGGTGCGCATACCGTCATTCATTGTGATTATTGCCAGTTTCGTGACCGCACTGCAGATGTTGATGCAAGCATACGTGCCTGCTATATATGCCTCTCTGGGTCTTTTTATTCCGTTGATTGTGGTGAACTGTATCATTCTGGGACGTGCCGAGGCATTTGCCAGCAAGAATGGTGTATTCCTTTCACTGCTCGACGGACTCGGCATGGGTCTCGGCTTCACCTGGGCACTCACCGTGTTGGGCGCTGTACGCGAGCTCTTGGGTTCCGGTAAGATATTCAATATTACCATCTATCCCGAGGACTACGGAATGCTCATGTTTGTCATGGCACCCGGAGCGTTTATCGTGTTGGGATACCTCATCCCCATTGTGAATAAAATAATCAAGAAAGCCTGACACCGGGCTCAAATAACACATAGTAATTATGGGAAATGTTATTCTTAACGGCTTAGTGGTATTCATCACAGCCATCTTTGTGAACAACGTAGTGTTATCACAAATTTTGGGAATCTGTCCGTTCCTCGGTGTATCCAAGAAGATTAATACGGCTCTGGGTATGGCAGGTGCTGTTGCCTTTGTGTTGGTACTTGCTACCATGGTGACATGGCTTGTGCAGACATACGTACTGGATCCTAACGATTTGGGATATCTGCAGACCATCGCCTTCATCTTGGTTATTGCAGCGCTGGTACAGATGGTAGAGATTATTCTCAAGAAGATTTCACCGGCACTTTATCAGGCACTTGGAGTATTCCTTCCGCTCATCACCACCAACTGTGCAGTGTTGGGTGTAGCCATTTTGGTTATTCAGAAGGAGTTGGGCTTGTTCGAAGGCATCTGGTACGCCTTCTC
>CAYOKO010000142.1:0-5030 GCA_964404555.1 uncultured Bacteroidaceae bacterium
GGCAGATGAACTATACGAGCTATGCGGTAAATCCCATCACGGGATACAACATAGGTTATGCTGTACACAATTATGTGGGTTGGTATGGTGCGGACGATAGTGTCAACCCTAAGGATTCACTTACGTATATCAAGAAGTTTAAGGAGAGTGTTCCGGTACTGGACACCAACCCCATAGTAATTACCGAGGTGGACTGGAGTCCCTATAAAGAGGGAACCGGTCACTACAACGAGCACAACGAGTGGGTGGAAAGCAATTACGGAACCTGGGCAACCGGCTCTACTTCTAGATGGGGAACCGTGTACAAGAGTATTCTGGATCACTATGGCAACATATCCATGACACTATCCGGCACTGGTTGTTACATAGATATAGACACCTATCTGAACAGCAAAAAAGTAGTCCCCGCATTCGATGGACTGGAGGAAGCCTGCGGAGCCGCAACCTTTAAGTGGTACAAGGAATATGCACAAGTGAACTACCCCGTGCCCGATACCACCGGAACGTGGTCGGTTTACGACCGAACTGTTACGAATATTACAATGGATAACCGCAATATACAGCTCACCTCCGGTAGCAGCATAGCCATAAATATCATCGCTACCTATGGTTCCGGAATTACAGAGAATGTAGCCTCAGCGTGTACTTATAAGGTAAAAAATCCTTCTGTTGCAACGGTGGTAGATGGAAAAGTTGTCTCCTATATGGATGGCGAAACGGATGTTACAGCTACTTATACCGATAGTGATGGAAAAAATGTTTCTATAGACTTTGTCGTAAAGGTATCGACCTTTCCGCTCACTGCCGATGGAATAAATCCCTCTATATTCGGAACCGGTTCCTTCAAGGAGTCCACCGGAGCACTTACGACCAGCCAGTATGGTTTTGGCGGATGGCAGTACACCAACGGAGTAGATCTCTCCGGAGCACGTTATCTAGTGGTGCAGCTGCGTACCTCTTCGACCTGCAACCCATCTTTCCGGTTGTACGATGAGAACAATTACTGGACCACCCCCTATATGTACGATGTAGGTTCACGCCGAAGTGTTACGATAGACTTGCAGAATATGACCAAAAGTGACGGCACCTTGTGTGATCCGTCACACATCTATATTGCGGGTTTTTGGACTACCGGTGGAACCGTATATATAAAGGATGTATTCCTGAGCAACGATGGTACTACTCCCGTGGGTATAGATGAGGTAAAGGAGGATGCATGGGTGTATGATGCCGAAGTGGTTCATACCGAGTATTATACAACGGACGGAACATTGTCCGTAGCACCGCAGAAGGGGGTTAATATTGTGCGTCAAACCCTGCGCAATGGTTCCGTGAAATGCTTTAAATGGATGGTAAGATAGTGAGTGCAAAGTGATAGATGTGTATGTTCGGACTCCAACTTCCATAAGGGAAGTGGAGCCCGAACAATTTTTATATACATATCCTTTAAAAAACGTAACTTGTATCAAAATTACATGGTTTTTGTATCAAAATTGAAATCCTAACATTCTAGAAATATGTTACTTTGCCTCCGAATCCACTACGCTGTAGGTTCAAAATGAAAAAATTTCAAACCATTAAAAATAAGTATGCTATGAAGGCAAATTATCGACACATTTTAGCCCTGGGCGTTACGGCAGTTGCCGTTACAGCGACCGCCCAACTCCTGGGTCGTAGTGTAGCACGGGTAGAAGGCGATGTTGAGGCTTCGCTGGATAATCCGCTGAACTGCACAGAGTACATCACCAACCCGAGTTTCGCCGAAGGAACTACCGGTTGGACAAACCCCAACTCCGTGACACACTGGAACGGCACCGTTTTTGAAGAGATGGAGTGCTGGAACGGCACTGCCGACTGCTATCAAGTTCTTTCCGGTCTGCCGGAGGGCGTATACGAACTGCGTGTACAAGCATTCTATCGCTCCGGAGATACCGATGCAGCCTGGACCAACAAGACAACCGCAGAAGCCAACGGCGAACAAGAACCCTTGAACGCCTACTACTATGCCGGAGGCAGTGAGAAGGCAATTGTATCCTTCTTCAGTTCTCCCGACGCCTGCCCCAATGGTGGCGCTTACGTATCCGTAGCCAATGCCGGTAACGATGCCGTCGACAAGGAAGGACACCGCTATCCCAACGGAATGTATTCCGCCATGGAGGCATTCGAAAACGGAGGTTATTGGAACACAGGACTCTACTTCCTCTCCGATGGAACCTCCTCCGTACAGATAGGTATACGCAAAACACAGGCGAACACTCTGCAATACGACTGGATGGTATGGGACAACTTTGAACTCTACTACGTGGGACAGGGCGATGACGCTTATGCAAAGGTGGTGGAAAATTTCATTGAAAACGTAGACTACGAATACTACGCCGGCAACACCGATGTGACCGAAAACATGGTGGCACGCTTCACCACAGCGTACGATGCTCTGGTAGCAGCGAGCAAGAGTGGCGAAGGCATACGTACTGCCGTTGTGGAACTGAATGCCGCCAAGTCGGCCATAGACTCCTACATCAGCAACAAACAGTTGATAGACAACCTCTATCTAGGCTTTGCTGCCGATAATGTGAGCGATGCTCTTTCGGCAAAGGTAGAGGCAGCCTACGACAAGGCAGATGCCGCTATAGAACGGAACGAGGGCGTAGAAGAAGCTCTGGCAGAGTTCCGCACGCTGATAGGATATGCTTCCGATATAGACAATCTTTACTCTCAGTATATATACGCCGATGTAAGCAACTCCTTAATCGAGAAGTTTGAGCAGGCATTTGCCGCTGCCGATGCTGCACTTGTAGCCGGTGAGGGTGAAGAGGAGGCTGTTGCCGAGGTGAAGAGTATTGCCGAAGAGATAAAGACGGAAGCCGATGCATACGCCAGCCTCTTTGAATACCTGGAAGGTAGCGGTAGCGACTTCTACGGAGATAGTCGTTACCAAGATGAGCCGGACTTTGTGGCTTGGACTACTCTTTACGATGAGGCACAAGAGGCTTATGAAAATCATACATACACAGCAGAGCAGGCTACCAACGTGATTAACGAGTTGAGAGACAAGGCTCAATATATACAAGGTAATGCCACAAAGCCGGGCGACGATATCACCTTTATGTTGGAGAATCCAACCTTTGATGGCGATTACGCTTATGCTATGACCCAGATTACCGGTTGGACACTCACCGGCGACGATGGCGTTAGCTTCACGCGCGACTACAACCTCTTGGAGTCCTTTATAGGTTCCAAGGGTCCGTCCTTCAAGATTTCTCAAACATTGAAGGGATTAAAGGCAGGTGTTTACACCATTCGTTGTCAAGCATTTGTACGTCCGGGTTATCGCGGTTTGAGCGATTATACCAACGGTAGTGCCGATGCCGACATACAATCCTATATCTTTGGAAATGCCAACAAGACCAAGATTAAGAGCATAGCAGCCGACCGCCGTTCCGAGGGCTTCCTGGTGGGCGTTAAGAACGATGATGGTAGTGATGCTTGGTACAACGATTCCAAATACGACGATGGTACATACGTGCCGAACTGTCTCCAGTCTACCCGTATGTTCTTTGACGATGAGACCTATACCAATCCCACTACCGGTAATAAGGGACGCTACTGGAACGAGGTTCGCGTATTCGTATCCAAGGAAGCCAACCAGTTGGAACTTGGATTTATGGGAACCGCCTCTACCGACTACTACTGGACAGCCTTCGATAACTTCCAGTTGGTATATTCGGGCAACGATTTTGCCACCATTAAAGATATGTGTGCAGAAGCTCTCGAAGAAGCTTCACAGTACGAGGGTGCGAACATGAATGCAGCGGTTAAGAGTGAATATACCGAGTTGATGGCAAAGGTAAACGATGCTCTGACCCGTGAAAGCGGTGACGATTTGCTAGACCTCTATCCTCAGTTGCTGGATGTTAATCCGCGTGTAGCAGCCTCTGTTGCCGAGTATGTAAAACTGGAGACCGCTCGTCTCGAAGCTGCTGACGTGGCAGACGGATACGACCTCACCGCCGATGTTCGTGCGGAATTTGATGCATACCTTGCTACCGTAGACCAAAATCTTAACAATGGTGCCTATGCCGATGCAGAGATTCAAGCGGCTATAGACGAACTGAATGCCGAACTTGCCTCTCTCCGTGTTAAGGGCTTCGACTTTAGCGGTGCATCCATAGCCAAACCGAAGGACATCACGGAGTTGCTGGAAGATCCCGATTTCGATGTAGCGGAAGGAAAGGGATGGCTGGGTGACCAACTTACTCGCAGCGGTACCGTTTCCGAGCAGTACAACCGTGCATACCATGTGTACCAGATTCTCTCCGGAATGCCGAAGGGTGTTTACAAGGTAGAGGTACAAGCATTCTATCGTGAAGGATGGCCGGAGCCTGCATACAGCGCATACCGTAACGGTACGGCAAATCAGCAATACAATGTGAAGGCATACGCCAACAACGATACCATCCTGTTGCAACCCGTTGGTAAGGGTGCCATTCCGCAAACCGTTCTCAAGAATGAGGGCGACGAGGAGGAACCCTACTGGGTTTACAATGACGAAGAGATTACCAGCTTCGGTGACAAGATTTCCTACACGGCAGACGATGTAACCGAGGTTCTCTATCAGCCCAACAGTATGGGTCAGGCGCAGTACTGCTTCGACTTCTCCGAGAATTATCCTACACAGGAGTTCACCACAGAGGTAGGCGACAACGGTATTCTGCAAATAGGTTTCAAGCACGATGCTTATACCGGTGGCGACTGGACGATGTTCAACGAGATTCGTCTCTACTATTTGGGTACCGAGGGGTACAACTCTATCGAGCAGGTTTCTACCGATGAAACCGCAGGAAAGGTAGAAATCTTCTCCGTTAACGGTATGGTACAGACTCATCTGCAGAAGGGTGTTAACATCGTTCGGACAACCCTCGCAAACGGAAATGTGATAGTTCGTAAGGTATTTGTAAAATAGTTTTTTTTATTGATTAGCTAGGCTGAAAGAAGGAGCATCTCTCGCAGGAGGGATGCTCCTTCCTCTG
>CAYOKO010000143.1:0-5025 GCA_964404555.1 uncultured Bacteroidaceae bacterium
GATGAGACTCTTGTTTATAATTCTTCTCTTTGTATTTCCTGTGGCACTAACAGCTCAAGTTGTTTCCGGACAAGTTAAAAGTGTGGATGGAGAAGTAATCTCATTTGCTAATATTGCATTGTATCAGAAGGTTGATAGTACTTTACTATTTAGTACTACAACAAATGATAATGGATGCTTTGAAATTAAAGTAAAGGATTCGAAACGGTGTTTCCTGCGTGTTTCTTTTGTAGGATATCAGACTAAAGATATTGAGCCAACAAAAGAACCCTTGGCAATTGCATTACAACCATTGTTGTTGGGAGATGTTTTTGTCACGGCAGATAAAATAAAAAAAGATGCTTCATCAGAAGTGTTTTATATAACAGATTCTTTGAGAGAAGCAAGTGCAAACACATTGCAGTTATTGGATAAGCTAAAAGGAATCCAGATAGATTGGATGACGGATGCTGTCAAAATAGGTGAATATCGAGATGTTCCTATGATGATTGAAGGAAGAGACGTACGTGTAGAATATGTTCGTAATCTTAATCCAAAACGTATCCGTCGGGTTGAGGTGCTCCGATATCCTAAAGGGAAATATGGTGATGCTCCTATTGTCCTGAATATAATTCTTCAAAACTCATATACCGGGTTTGATATGAGCGCTCATGCTAAAGGACTGCTTTCATTAAGGTCCTACCACTCGTATAGCTCCGATATAGGAATGACCTTTACACGTGCGACAAACAAGTGGAATATTTATGGTGACGCTGAGGTGAACGATAGACGATTGTATGAGGCTACATCTTACAATCAGATTTATAAAGACTTTGCAGAAAGTACTGTAAAAGAAAATTTTAAGACTCCTAATGGTAGTAAAGGCCTGAAGGACCTAAAATTTAGTGTGGGGATGGATTATAAAATCAATCCTAAACATATTATCTCGATGCAGACGTGGATAGATCATAGTAATGGTAAAGATAAAAAGACATACGAGGATACTGCAAAAGACCTTTTGTCAAGGATGTTTGATAATTATAGAACGTCAAATATTACAACAGGAGTCTATTATAGAGGTTCTGTAAAAGAGAAATTGTATTTGTCCGGTGATGTTACCTGCAATTTCTACGGTGTTGAAGAAAACAAGCAATATTCCTTACTCACATATAATAGTAATTTACAATACGATGGAAAGAAAAAATTCTATCGAACGAATGCCGATGCAAGGTATGTATGGAACGAAAAGTTAAAAACGACCATTGGATATACTTTTACAAGTAAGAACTATACAAATTATAATCATAAAGATGCTGAAAGACTCTTCTCATCGGAGGAAATTCGTCATAGTGCATATGTTAGTGTAAACGTGGATCCTATAAAAAATTTGCATTTTGTTGTAGGAAGCAATTTTCTAAATGTCCATGAAAGGAATGATGTCCTTTCTGATGAAAATTTTTCATGGATGCCATTAGCAAAAGCATCTTGGCGACCTTTTAGGCTAATCTCAATATATGCGAATTACTTTTGTGATGTGCAACATCCCAATTTAGATCAGTTGTCAGTGGTATCTTATCAGTGTAATGGATATTTGTGGCATCAGGGTAACCCAGGGCTAAAAGCAAGTGTTATGCACTATATGCAGTATCGTGTAGAACTGAAAAACATTCTTCAGTTTACATATCTGTATAAACGTTCTTCACGTGAAATCACATCTTACTATAATACAGAAGAGAACAAGGTGATTGAAACACTGGTAAATGGAGACTACATTCACCAGTATGTTGGTCTGAACGGGGATTATACTTTAGCTCAACGTATTGGTGTTAATTTTACAACTAACTATCAGTGGTATAAGCGCAGAAAGGACAATTATTCCTCTTGGCGAAACGGTTACACTTGGTATTTGGATATAGCCGCTAGTTGGCAAGTAAATAGCTTTTTTACTATTCTGTCCGGCTATTTTCTTCGCTATGATAAGGAACCATTGTTACAAGGCAAGAAATATGATCAAAGCGAGCAGTTAATGATGGGAGTTCAAGCCTCTATGCCAAAGAATAGAGTGTCTATTACTTTGGCTATGACGATTCCAACGAATGCTATCTCTAAACGAGTATATAATGAAATTGATATTCCGGATTACAGATACATCTCTTGGAGTAATGAGAAGGTAAACAATGCAATGATTCAGCTTAGCTTGCGATATAATCTTGGTAAAGGTAAAGTGTCCAAAATGCAAAATGCGAACAAAAGTGAAACAGAAAAGTAGAAGCGGAGATAAATTTCTAAGCCGATGTGACAGTATGTTTCAAAATGGAAAGCAATTGTTTCATATTTGAAAATTGATTTTGCGAGAATGCTATACCTTTGTCCTCCGGAAGTTTAAAACAAAGCAAGACAATGAAGAAACTCGCAAAAAAGACAACACGTTTGCTGACCATACTGATGTGTGCCGTCGGCGTGCAAACCTTAGCGCCTACAACAGCGTGGGCACAGGACGAAGTGAATCCCAATTTCCATATCTATTTGTGCTTCGGACAATCGAATATGGAGGGCAATGCAGCGATAGAATCGCAAGATAAACAGAATGTCCCGACTCGCTTTAAGATGATGGCAGCAGTAGATATGACATCGCCCGCCAGAAAAATGGGGCACTGGTATCGCGCCATACCACCCCTCTGCCGCGAAGGAACCGGACTTACCCCTGTGGACTATTTCGGTAGAACCATGGTAGAGAACCTCCCGGAAGATGTCACCGTAGGCGTTATTAATGTGGCTGTAGGTGGCTGCACCATAGAACTCTTCGACGAAGATAAATGTGAGGGCATATTGAGCGCTCCCGATTGTGCCGACTGGTTCAAGAACTATTGCAGCGCCTACGACAATAATCCCTTCCGTCGACTGGTCAACATGGCCAAGGAGGCGCAAAAGACGGGCGTCATAAAAGGTATATTGTTGCACCAAGGATGCTCCAACAATGGGCAGCAGGACTGGCCACTCAAGGTAAAACGCGTCTACATACGTTTGCTAAACGAACTGGGACTCAGCGAAGAAGACGTCCCACTCTTGGTGGGTGAAACACTCTATCAAGACCAAGGAGGTGTCTGCTGGGGACACAATGCAATCATAGCCAACATAGGGACGGTAATCCCCAATGCCCACATCATCTCTGCCGAAGGGTGCCCCGGTAGCGATATCTACCATTTTACGGCCGAGGGGTATAGGATGATTGGAAAACGATATGCCGAAACCATGCTGACACTGCTCGATAAAAAAGCCGAGATAGATTTCGACACCTCGGAAACCTATTTCCCGCTAACCAAAGCTGCCTTTAATCCCTCTCTCTACTTACAAGGCAAAGCAACGGTTGCAGCCGGGCGCCTCAACGTGATGACAGCCAACGGCGGGTTCGGTGGATGGCGCTACTCCAAAGGAGCCGACCTTTCATCGGCACGCTACCTGGTAGTGAAGTTGACCACGGCCGCCACCTCCTTATCGCCCGTATTGAAAATTTTCGACAAGGACGATTATCTTGCCGACGGCTATTCCTATACCATAGGTAAGAATCGCGACATAGTGATAGACCTGCAAGCCATGTACGATGCCAATGGTAATAAGGTAGACCCATCGCACATTTACCTGGTGGGATTCACGACCAACGGGACCGGATACCTAAAAATATCCGATGCGTTCCTTTCCAACGACGGCACTACCCCCATTGCAAAAGAACCGGTGGACGAACAAGTGAGTATCGATGTAAACGGGGTAACCCGCACATACGGTCTGTACGTTCCGGCCAATGTACAAAAGAATGCCCCCTTGGTGATGAGTCTGCACGGGGTAGGTGGATATAGCACCGACAAACAACCCTTTTCTTCGGAGGTAGCGGACAGCCGGGGCTGTATCGTGGTCTATCCGCAAGGTGAGTCGTTGAGCTTTTTTGGTAGCATGTATCCCGGTTGGCGCTCTACGGGCGAAACAAGTACAGATATCGATTTCCTGAAGGCGGTGATTGAGGACGTGGCTGCCAAATACTCCATAGACCGGAAACGCATTTATTGCTGCGGCTTTTCCAATGGCGGTATGATGACCTACACGGTGGCCAACGTAGCCTCCGATGTGTTTGCGGCCTATGCCAGCATTAGTGGCTTTCCTCTGAACGAGTTTCATTTGCGCCATACGGGAGCGCGTCCGGTTCCCTTTCTGCATATTCACGGAAAGAACGACGACTTTGTAAAATACTCACTTGTCCCTACGATTGTTTACGATATGGTGGCACGCAACGGCAGTTTGCCGGTTCCCGAAACCGGTTCCGTGACCGGTTCGTACGATAAGAGCGTATTTCCGGCAGGTGAAGGCGGCTTCCCTTTTGTTTATTATGAGGTGGATAACATGGGGCATGAGCCGTTTACAACCCATACCGAAGAGGGGAGTTCCGCACTCACCATGTGGAATTTTATGAGTCAGTACTCTCTTGATTCTCCGTGCGATACCACACTAAAGTGGCATCCTTATGTGCAACTCGATGGATGGACTCCCAAGCAGCATGGCTGGTTGATAAACAGTGGCAGCTACCTCCTGCTCTTTGGTCGCGAACAGAGTACCGATGCAAATCAGAACGTGTATCCATCGCTCCAGTTCGACAACGGGAAATACAAACTCTGCATACGTGCCGAGGGCGATGCCGACAAAACGTACACGGTAAAGCTCCAGAAGTTGACAGGCAAACGTACGGTGGTGATGAACCGAGAAGTTCGGGTAGGAGAGGATGCCACCCTTCTTTTCGAGATTACGGACGGATGGGGTGAATACAAGCTCACCGTAACACGCAGTGCCTCTACCGACAATATCTCCATCAAAGAGCTTGCGGTCTACACGGCAACGGAGGAGGAGTTCACATCCATTGCCTCCTATCCATCTTCTTCGGCTATAGACAAAGGCACACTTCTGTATTACACCCCCTCCGGCATTCCCGTTGCTCGCCCCGTAAAAGGCGTAAACCTTGTTGTAGATAAGCAAGGGGGAACACGCAAGGTGCTATACTAA
>CAYOKO010000144.1:0-5022 GCA_964404555.1 uncultured Bacteroidaceae bacterium
TTGTTCTCACGCATCTTGAGGTGTACAAAGTAGTGCAACTGCTTCAAGAAAGCATCGTAGAGTTGTTCGTAGCTCTCGAAACCACGCGGGTCGCCCGTCTCCAAACCAATCTTCTTACCCGTATTGGGGTCTACTCCGTTGTGGAGCGTTATCTCCAGCACCTTCGGAGTATTCAGGTAGCCCGTGAGCAGATACGCCTCCTTACCGAAGGCACCCACCTCTATACAGCCGGAGCATCCACCCTCACGAGCATCCTCCAGCGACTTACCGTCGCGCACCATCTCCATGGTGTACACATCCGGGTTGAAGACAGAAGGATAGCCGTATCCCTGACGGATAACGTGGCAACCTGCCATCAAGAAAGCATCCGGCGTTACGTGGCTGATGTGGATGGAAAGACCCGGTTGCAGCATGTGCAACTCCTCCTGAATCTCCAATATCATGTAGGAAAGTTCGTTGCTACCGTCCTTACCCTCGCGGGTGATACCACCTATATTGATGTTGGCAAAGTCGTTGTAAGTACCACTCTCCAGAGCCGTTACACCCACCTTGGGAGGTGCAGGTTGGTTGTTGAACTTCACCCACAAGCAGCAAAGCAACTCCTTAGCCTGGTCGCGGGTGATGGTACCCGCCTCAATCTCCGCCTTATAGAAAGGATAGAGATGCTGGTCTATGTGTCCCGGGTTCATGCAGTCCCAACCGTTCAACTCGGTTACGGTACCCAAGTGTACAAACCAATAAGTCTGTATAGCCTCCCACAGATTACGGGGAGCATACGCCGGTACACGGCGACACACCTCGGCTATTCGGAGCAACTCCGCCTTGCGCTGTTCATTGCTCTCCTCGGCAGCCATTTTCTCAGCCAAGTCGGCATGGCGGTTGGCAAAGAGGATGGCAGCATCGCAACTGATATCCATTGCCTGCAACTCCTCCATACGGTCGGTTGCCTCGGGGTCGTTGATGAAGTCGAGCGCATCGAGCTGCTGCTTTATCAGCTCCTTCACCTCCAGCAAACCGCGGTGATACATCTTACCATCCATAGCGGTATGACCGGCAGCACGCTGCTCCATAAACTCGGTGAAGACACCGGATTCGTAGGCTTTCTTCCACTCGGGAGATACATGGTTGAAGATGCGTTCACGCTGGGTACGTCCCTGCCAGTAAGGAATCACCTCACGTTCGTAGGTTTTTATATCCTCCTCGGAGATGAAATAAGGCTGCAATTCACGCTCGTTGAGCACGTGCAAGTCGTCTACGGAGTGGCACGTAAGCTCCGGGAAGGTAGGCACTGCCTTGGGCTTGGGACCACGCTCGCCCACGATGAGCTCATCCTTACCTATATAGATGGTTTTCTTCTTGCAAATCTCATAGAAATTGCGGGCACGAAGTACCGGAAGGGAATACTTACCGTAGTTCTCCTTGTAGAACTCGGTCTCAATGAGCGCACGCTCAATGGTGAGGGTAGGCTGAGTCTCCATGGACTCCTCGCGCAAACGGCGAATACGGTCGTTCATACCACCCTCGTTCTCGGGGTACTTCAACGCATAGTTGGATACCGCTGTGCTCTTCGTAGCGGTGGAATCGTTCTTCTGCATAACGTATAATTTTTATTTGATTGTTTTGTTGTGGGTTTCAAACATCCCCCCTGCCGGGGGCGCATTATCCATTGCCGCTTTACGAAAAGGAAAAGCGTCAATCCATTGCCCCTATCGTTGATAGAAAATCAAGCAATTGAACAGTCGTCTATAATTTTCTGTCTGCACCGAAAATGTCAATCTGTTTGAAATCGGGTGCAAACGTAATGAAAATATTCGAAATACACAAATTTTCCTTGCTAATTATTATTTTTTTATTTACCTTTGCGCCCAACTAATATTCTGAGAACACTATAAGACAATAACAATCTATGAAAAAAACATCCATTCAAACGCTGATTCTTTCAGCATTTCTAGCGATGGGGTACACCTCGGCACTGGGCGAGGCTATTCAAGACAATGGAGAGTATTTCTTCTTTAATACCTATTATAATAGAGTATTGGGAGGAAACGAAGCAAACGACGGTCCGGCACTCTCTACCTTTCTCACCAACGATTCGCTCAACTATGTGTTTGTAGCGGAACCATCCGACCTCACGGAAGGATACTACCGACTGCGCCACAAGCAGACGGGCAAGTATCTGCAAGCAAGCAACGCTACGGGCAACACCTGGAGCATCTGGTTTGCCGGAAGCCTGAACAAGACCTATAATTCCTACGACTGGAAACTCACCGACGGTATCGAAGGAAGCATCGTATCCAACCGTGGTGAAAAAAACAACGGCAGCAACAAGTGCTACGTGGGAGTGGACGAGGGTAAGGAGAGCCAAACCTACATCAACGTCTACTACGATAAAGCCGCCGGCGAAACATCGGAATGGCAAATCGTTCCCGCAAAGCAAGGACTGAACGCCGGAAGACTCAACCTCTACGTAGATGCACTGCAAGAGAGCATACGCCAGGGAGAGGATATCTACGGCAACGCCGCCTACGGCAGCGAGGAGGAGAAATACGATCTGGCTATAGCCCTCTACAATGCCCGTTCGGCGGTAGAGATGGCAAGCCTGGAACAAACCGACTCCATGCTCTGTGCTCGCGATGCGCTCAATGCAGCCATCACCAACGCCATGGAGGGGAAATACAATATCTGGATTAGCGGTAGCAGCTTTGCTATGGGAGAAACCTATGCCATAGCCATACAGCAGTTACTCATCCAAGAGACGGAGAATACATACGTCGATTTCATCGTACGCAACAAACAGGGCAAGGGTGCAGTCATTCGCATGAGTCGCCAAAAGATGATTATCGGCGACAAGGAGTTTGCGCTCAAGAACGACGGCAATGCGCACAACTACCAATGGAACTTTACCGCCAATCAAGTGGAGGTGCTGGAGGACGATGCGCAGTTGGGTACAGCAGCAGTGCAGACGGTACCGGTATACACCTCGGCAGGTACGGCGGCAGAATGGAGCGTGATGGGAGCAAGTGCCCTGTTGAGCTACTGCCCGGAGATTATCACCTCCGATAAGGAGCGCACGGCACTTATGGCAGTCAACCTGCCCACCACATTGCAGGTGGGAGCCGATACGGACTACCACATAGCAAGCAGCACCCCGCTGACCGATTCCGAAATCAACCTTACCGACGATTCTTCATGGCTGATTGTGGACAATGTTCGTCCCTCCGACTTCATCTCCAAATATCTCTCCAGCGTTACCATTAAGGGAAAGGCGGCACGCAACGGCACCAACTGCCGTGTAGGCATCTATCTGCAGGGATGTGTCGTAATCCCCCAGGCCATCACCTATAAGCCTTTTACGGGCTACAGCGAGACGGGACTGGAGGGAGATACCTATTCCTTCCGCACCGGAAAAGCCGATGTCTCCAAGGCTGCCAACAACATCCGCAGCTTTGTCCTGAAGCGTGGCTATATGGTGTGTCTGGCGACCAAAGAGGATGGTTCCGGCTATAGCCGCATCTACGTAGCCGACCACGAGGATAAGGTGATTGACGAGCTTCCGGAACTGCTGGACAAGCGGATCTCCTTTATTTATGTACGTCCATGGAACTATGTGAGCAAGAAGGGATGGTGCAACACCTCCTCTCAATCTTCTATCAACACCGAGGGAAAGCTCGTGGGTGCTACGTGGTTCTATACCTGGAGTGCCGACAAGAGTACACAGTCCGACATGGAGTTTGTGCCCATGAAGACACACCTCTATTGGCCCTCAACAAGCGCACTGGAGCAGATAAACTCTACGGCTCTGCTTACCTTCAACGAACCGGAGCACAGCGAGCAGCACACCAGCAGCACCTGTTCTTGCGGTGGTACCATCAGCGAGTGGACAGCCTGCACCAAGATGCCGGACTTCCAGGCTTCCGGTATGCGCATAGGTTCTCCGGCTCCTACGGATGCTTCGTGGTTGAAGACCTTCATAGGCCACTGCAACGATATGGCATACCGTTGCGACTTTGTAGCTCTGCACGCTTACTGGGGCACCAACGAGGCATCGAACGCCGATTCCTGGAAATCGCAACTCCAAACCATCTACAACAACACCAAGCGTCCCATCTGGCTTACGGAATGGAACAACGGTGCCAGCTGGACCACGGAGTCTTGGCCGAGCAGCTATGGTGATAAGTTGACGCAGCAGTATAATAAGATTAAGGAGATATTGAACGTGCTGGACAATCTGGACTGTGTGGAGCGTTACGCCATCTACAACTGGGATTCCTACTATCGCGCCATGATTACCTGGGACAGCGATAAGAGCAATTGGTGGGTTACACCTGCCGGACAGGTATATCGCGACGACCATCCTACCTTTGCGTACAAGGAGAGCGTACAATTCGTTCCCACGGGATGGTTCCCTTCCTGGAAGACTACGCAGACCTTCACGGCGAAGTTTGATAGCATAAACAACGATTTTATCGCTACCGTAGAGGATACAAATACCGATTTCACCGGTAGCCTGGTTTATCAGTATCTCGACGATAAGGGCAATTGGTGCGATTTCATCGAGGAAACGGATCGTGCAGATTACGATACTTCCTCTCGTACCCACTCCTTCCCCTTCTCTGGAATAGAGAATCTGTCGGAGATTACCAAGGGAAAGACGTCGCTCACCATGCGTGCATCGTTTACGTCGCTCAATGGCAAGAATAATGTTTCTTCCAGCGTATCGGTGGCCGTGCCTACCATAACGTCTCCATACGATATTAACGGTGACGGGGAGGTAAGCAGTGCGGATATCACGACCATTGCCGACATGATTCTTATGGGTTCCGCTACAGAGAAGGCGGATGTCAATAACGATGGCGAGGTAACGGTTTCGGACATCACCATCATAGCAGATAAGATTCTATGGGGTGGCAGTTCTGCGGAATAAACCGGAAGGACGCTTTAGAGTTAGAAGGGTGGATGAATAATCCACCCTTTTTTATTGGCGTTTACGGGGGGAGTGTATAGCGTTTATCAAAGCATATA
>CAYOKO010000145.1:0-5004 GCA_964404555.1 uncultured Bacteroidaceae bacterium
GCCAGTGCTGTATCATGTTCACCTCTATCTCTTTGCCCTTCTCGTCTACGAGGGTGGCAATGATATCGTGTATCTTGTACTCTCCTGCCGGTGCCACGCTCTTGACGGTGGCTTTGCCTTTCAGCTGGAAGGGAGCCATTATCTTTAGTTTTTGGGAGTTTTCGATCACCTCGCCCAGCCAGTCGGATGCTATCACTGTGTCGCCGGCTTTTGCCAGTGGGGTGAAGCCCCAGAGACGGTCATCGTCGAGGGGATTGGTGTACTGTCCTCTCTTGAGGAAGACACCCTCCATTTTGTCGAGGTCGTTCTGCAAACCGTCATAGTTCTTTGACAGCATGCCGGGAGCCAGTTGCACCTCGAGCATTCGACCGGTAAACTCGGCCACGGCTCCTACTTTCAATCCACGCGTACTTTCGAACACCTGCACGTAGACATCGGCTCCGATTATCTTAATAACCTCGGCCATGAGTCGGTCGCCACCGGTGGTGATATAACAAATCTCACCCTGTGCTACCGGTCCGTCTACACGTAGGGTAACCATATTGGAAACCACGCCGTTAACTGTTCCTTTCGTCATAGTATAGTACTTTTTCTTTATTTTTTAAATTCATCGGGCACCCGGGCTTCGCCGCGCAGGTTCTCTATTATCTCGCGGAAGATTCGCTTTCCGGTTTCTACGTCGAGTACCGACCAGCGTTCCAGTATCTCTAGCTTTACGAGGTAAACAAAGACGGCTTCTATGGAGAAGATGTCTTTTTCTTCTATCTCGTCGAGCCACATCCATTTGAGTGCGTCGAGCTTGCGTTCCTTCTCTACGGGGTCTTCTACATCGACTATCTTTAGGAGGTCGGTCATGTAGTCGTACTCGTTTCGCAATCCGAAGTCGTGCGTATTGTTCTCACGTATCATCTCGTTCACCTCGTTTTCTCCTTGTATATACTCCGATACGCTCCAGCCGTTCTTGCGGGCTATGAGTGCGGTGAGGATGTTGGTTACGTGGAGCATTCGTTCGTACCATTCTCGCATGGTGCGGTTGGGACACTGCATGGCGTAGGCAAGGTAGTCGAAGCCTAGTGCGTCATCGGGGAAGTAACCGGCTTTATCCTTATTAAAAGAATAGTTGCGGGCAAACTCCGACATGAACGACGGAAAACGGTGAACATTGAAGTTCATCTCGCGTGCCGAAGTGATGAGATCCACGTACTGTTCGTGGGTAAAATCGCCTTTTTGATTGGTTTCGGCTTCCGGATTCTTAAGGAGTGCTAACAAGTTGCGACAATCGTACTGCAAGAAATAATAGTGGAGCAGTGCTCTGTCGGAGTCGCTTAACACCTCGTCGAGCTGCTCTTTGAACTGTCGCACGGTCATTACCGGAGTTTGGGAGGTTAACGAAAGTTCCGGTAACCCCGCCATCAAACAATAATAACTAGCCATTATCTATTTTCTTGGTACATGAACATTTAGTATAACATTGCCAAAAGCTCGGGACGAACTATGGTTTCAAAGAATTTCTTAAACTCTTCTTCACCAAAGTTTACCTTGTAGGCTCCATCTGCCGGCGAGATAGAGAAGATGGCATCGGAACCGTTTACCTGATTGATGGTAACGCCCTTATCTAGAAGGGATTTTGCTTGTTGTGCAAAGTATTTCTTCAAACCCTCTGTCTCCTCTGCATTAATAGTAATGGGTTCTTCGGTGGACCATCTCTCTGCTAAGGTTACAATAAACTTGTTCAGGTAATCCTTGTCGGCTACGAATCCCTTGACGGTTTGTGATACGGTCTCGTTGGTGAGTACGGTTGCCACATCGGACTTGAGTGCCTCTAGGGCGCGTTCGAAGTACATCTTGAGTTCCGAACGGGTGTTTTTGTTTAGATCCTCGGCTTTCTTCTCTGCTTCGGCAACAATGGCTGCTGCCTTGGCTTGCGCTTGTTCTATAATGGAATCGGCGTCGGAGTGTGCCTTGTCTACGATTTGCTGAGCTTGCGCATTGCCTTTCTCTACACCTTCTTGGTAGAGCTTGTCGGCGAGCTCTTGTATTTTACTATCCATCATCTAATGCTTTTAATAGTACATATTTCTTATTATCGCCCCAAAGGTACAAAATTCTAGGGATAAATAGTACATTGTATTAGACTTTTTTTCGAAAAAAAGGCAAAATAAGAGGATGTTTCGAGATTTTTGGAACACTTTTTTAGAACACCTTGTCCAAAGTTTCGGTTTTCCGGGATGCAAAGATGATTTCCGCTATTAAAAAAGGTGCAAGACCCGAGTCTTGCACCTTTGCTTTGTGTTTGAGTCGCGGATTACTGCCGACTCAAAACCTTGACGTAGATATTCACGCCATCACGGCGTAGGTATCAATAGAATAGTATTAATAAAATTCTTATACATTATAAGCGGTTTCTCCGTGTTCGTAAACATCGAGACCTTCTTCTTCAATTCGCTCGGTAACACGCAATCCAAAGATTTTGTTGATGAGGAGGAAGAGAATCAATCCCAGTCCGAAGGACCATGCTACAATGGCCAACTCACCAATCAACTGTGTCAGGAGTGAACAGTCGGCTTCGGGTTCTGCGAAGATGCCGGTGAGGATGATGCCGGTGAAACCGGATATTCCGTGTACGGAAACTGCACCGACAGGATCATCTATCTTGAGCTTCTGGTCTATTACATCTACGGAGATACACATTACTACAGAGGTAATGAGACCTATAAAGAAGGCGGAGATGATGGACACGCAGTCGCATCCTGCGGTGATTCCTACCAAACCTGCCAACACACCGTTACATACCATTGAAAGTGATGGTTTACCATAAACAACCCAGGTGTATACCAATGCGGTAATACCGCCTACGGCTGCTGCCATATTGGTGGTAATCATGATATGGGAGATGGCTTTTGCATTGTCCAGACCTTCGGCACCAATGGTGGAACCGGGGTTGAAACCGAACCATCCCAACCAGAGGATAAATACACCGAGGGCTGCCAAAGTGAGGTTGTGACCGGGAATAGCGCGTGCTTTACCGTCCTTGCCGTACTTACCGTGACGGGGGCCTAGTACTATGGCTCCTGCCAGAGCTATGAAACCACCGCAAGAGTGAACTACTGCACTACCGGCAAAATCGTGGAAACCCATCTGTGCCAACCATCCTTCGGAGCTCCATACCCAATGTCCTTCTATAGGGTAGATAAAGGCAGAGATAAGGACGGAATAGAGGATGTACATGGAGAACTTGGTACGTTCTGCCATAGATCCGGACACGATGGTTGCTGCTGTGGCGCAGAACACGGTCTGGAAGATGAAGTAACACTCGCTAGGGACATTGTCGGGAATGAGTCCGGTGCTACCTTCGCCGGTGAAGAAGAAACCGTTCCAACCAAAGAACCCTCCTCCTACTCCGAACATCAAGCTAAAGCCCAACAGCCAATAGAGTACGGAACCTGCCATAAAGTCTACAAAGTTCTTCATCAAGATGTTGGCGGTGTTCTTAGCACGTGTCATGCCCGCCTCAACGAGCGCAAAACCGGGCTGCATCCAGAATACCAACATGGCTCCCAGGATTACCCACACCGTATCGAGGCTACTCACCTCTGTTTCGGCACCGTCGGCTGCCATGGCGGGAGCAAAGGTTCCCAGCATGAGCAGTGCGGCACACAGTTTCTTATATAAGTTTGTTCGTTTCATAATTTTATCGTCTTTGTCTTTTGTGTATCAAAAATCTTACCTTAGTATATATATAGAATTCTGTGTCTGTGTTGTTGTTAGTTTTCCTGTTCGGCATTGTAAAGAGCGATATCGCCTCTTTCGCCTGTTCGTATACGAATGGCATCTTGTACCGGTATCACGAAGATACGTCCATCACCTATTTCTCCGGTTGCCGCTGTCTTGAGGATGGCTTGTATGGTGCGCTCCACATTGATATCGCGAACCACAATGCTCACCAACACTCGTTCAATGCAACTGGTATCGTAACAAACACCACGGTAGATACGCGCCTGGCGCGCTTTACCTTCACCTCTCACTTCGTAGTAGGAGAACCACTCGATGTCTGCCTTGAGCAGTGCATCTCTTACCTCCTCAAACTTGGAGCGGCGAATGATTGCTTCAATTTTTTTCATTTTACGTTTTCTTTTTTTAGATGGTTTCTATGTTTTGTTCGTATATAAGTATGTTTTGTGCGAACACTACTCCCCCGGAGTACAGTCCCAAAGAGGACTGCACCCTGTTTATGTAGGGAAAAAGTGTGTTAAATTGTAATTGTCGATTAGAAAGACAAACCAAAGGTGAAATACATCCTTTGGGTTGAAGGATTAGCGGTGAGCTGACCGAATACAGGAAGCGTGAAGCTTGGTGTAATCTTTATATCCTTGCTTGCCTTTACGCTGACATTCTGGACAGCAAAACCTGTGGTGTTGCTCTCGTCCTCTATCTCATTGTAGAAGCCACCGCTATTGTAGGGGGTTGCACCTACGGTAGCTACCCACTCGGCACCGCCCAAACGGAACGGAGCGCTTACCTCTACATAAGAGGCATAGGCACGCTTGCCGTTGCTGCGTACACCGTCTACACCGGCAAAGTTGGTATTCCAATTGATGGCGAACTTGCCAAAATCGTAACCTACGTTTGCTTCGAAGGTATGACCCGTCTTGTGGGCATCGTACAAGAAGTACTTACCGGTCTTGCCGTCTTCGCTGATGAAATAGTCGGTAACACCAATGGAGAAACCGCCTACAGTGTAGCTCAACGCCAGGTCAACCTCCTTAGGATCGGTAGAAGACATGATACCGTATGAGCCCCATGCTTCCAACTCGAAGCCCTTGTAACCCAGAGATACTGAGGGCTGGATGGCTGCATCGCCTAATTCCTGACCACGCCAGATGTATGAACTTACTACATCGGCACCAACACTCGCTTCTACTTTATCCTGTGCCACTGCTACGCCGGAAAAGGCGAAAGCAGCAGCCATTAGAACAACCTTATTTAAACTTACCATAATACTCT
>CAYOKO010000146.1:0-4986 GCA_964404555.1 uncultured Bacteroidaceae bacterium
CGTTGCAGATGAGCAGTGTACAGAAACCGAAGACCATACGCTTCCAGTCGTGCCAAATGAAGTAGTTGGTGCCTACAATAACGATGTCGCAGTATGCCAGCACACGTCCCAAACCCACGTCGCGGTATTTGTGGACAATGGCTGCAATGATATCCGTACCACCTGTAGAGCCGTTGTTCAGGAAGATGAACGCCAGTCCGAATCCCTCAATGCCGGCACCTATGATACATGCCATGAATGCCTCCTCTTGTCCCAGCCATTTGGGGAAGGAACCGTCCGGATCCATAATCAGTGATTGCAGGAAACTCAAGATTACGGTGACTATACCTACTCCGTAGATGGTTTTGAGGCTAAACTTGAAGCCCAATACCTTGATGGATATCATCAACAATACGATGTTGATGGAGAAGTAGGTGTACTGGATGGGAATGTTCAACCAGTAAAAAAAGATAGTTGCCAAACCGGCAACACCTCCGGTGGTAATACCATAGGGGAGGAAGAAGGCCACGATACCGAGGCAATAGATGCATGCGCCAACGGTAATCAGTACGTAGTCTTTGACTTCCTGCCAGATTTTCTGTGCGTTCGTCATATTCTTAATTGTTTGAGCTTTGATTATTTAAACGAGTAAAAAAGTCTGTCGGGCGGTTCTCTTCACCCGTCCGACAGACGTTATCCTTTATTATTTCTTGAGTACAATATTCACAATCTTGCCGGGTACCACGATAATCTTCACAATCTGCATACCCTCAATGTATTTGCCGGTCTGCTCATCGGACAGCACGGCTTTCTCAATCTCTTCTTTGCTCATCTCCGGTGCAAACGGCAGCACAAAGCGTGTCTTTCCGTTGAAGGAGATGGAGTAGTTGATGACATCCTCCTTGAGGTACTTCTCGTCGAAGGTAGGCCAGGTGGCATCGCATACGCTGCCTTCGTGTCCCAGTTGGTGCCACAACTCCTCGCACAAGTGTGGAGTGAAGGGAGCCAACAAGATAACCAGGTTCTCCAGTACCTCCTTGTTGCGACACTTGAGTTGTGCCAACTCGCTCACGCAAATCATGAATGCACTGATGGAGGTATTGTAGGAGAAGTGCTCGATATCGGTACCCACCTTCTTGATAAGTTTGTGGATGCTCTTCATCTCCTCCTTGGAAGCCTCGCCCTCCTGCGGCAGGAAGCTGTCATCCTTAGCGTAGTAGAGGTTCCAGAGTTTCTTCAAGAAGCGGTGGCAACCATCTATACCGTTGGTATCCCAAGGTTTAGACTGCTCTACCGGACCCAGGAACATCTCGTACAAGCGCAGGGTGTCGGCACCATAACGCTCCACAATCATATCCGGGTTCACCACGTTGAACATACTCTTACTCATCTTCTCTACCGCCCATCCGCAGACATACTTGCCATCTTCGAGTATGAACTCGGCATTGTTGTACTCCGGACGCCAAGCCTTGAAAGCCTCCACGTCGAGTACATCGGCACTTACTATGTTGACATCCACGTGGATAGGAGTGGTATCATATTTATCTTTAAGACCGAGTGATACGAAGGTATTGGTATCCTTGATACGGTAAACAAAGTTACTGCGACCCTGAATCATACCCTGGTTCACCAGCTTGCGGAACGGCTCCTCCTGTACACTGTATCCATAGTCGTGCAGGAACTTATTCCAGTAGCGGCTGTAGATGAGGTGACCGGTAGCGTGCTCGGTACCACCCACATAGAGGTCTACGTTCTGCCAGTAGTTCACCGCCTTCTCGCTCACCAGTGCCCGGTCGTTCTTGGGATCCATATAGCGCAAGTAGTAAGCAGAACTACCCGCAAATCCCGGCATGGTGTTCAACTCCAACGGGAATACCGTCTTGTTGTCGATTCGTGAGTTCTCTACCACACACTTGTTTGCCTCGTCCCACGCCCACTTCTGTGCGTGACCCAATGGCGGTTCGCCCGTCTCGGTAGGTTCAAACTTCTGGACATCCGGCAAGCAGATGGGAAGACACTCCTCCGGAATCATCTGCGGCATCCCCTCCTTATAATATACAGGGAACGGTTCACCCCAGTAACGCTGACGGCTAAAGATAGCGTCGCGCAGACGGAAGTTCACCTTTACACGTCCCAACTTCTGTTCCTTAACATACTTCTTGGTGGCAGCAATTGCCTCCTTCACCGTTAAACCGTTCAGAGAGAAGTCTATGTACGGCTTGACACCCGCACGTGGACTGTTGGTAACGATACCCTCCTTGGCATCGTAGCTCTCCTCGCTCACGTCGCAACCCTCAATCAATGGAATGATGGGCAAGTTAAAATGCTTGGCAAAAGCATAGTCACGACTATCGTGCGCCGGCACCGCCATGATAGCACCCGTACCGTAACCCGCCAATACATAGTCGGAAATCCAGATAGGAATAGCCTCTCCCGTAAACGGATTGATACCGTAAGAACCGGAGAAGACACCCGATACACGGCGGTCGCTGATACGCTCACGTTCCGTACGCTTCTTGGTGACCTCCAGGTAAGCCTCTACCTCGGCTTTCTGCTCCGGTGTGGTGAGCTGTGCTACCAGTTCGCTCTCCGGTGCCAGCACCATAAAGGTAACGCCAAACATGGTATCGGCACGAGTGGTAAAGATGGTAAAGGTAACATCGGAGTCCTTCACCTTAAACTCTACCTCGGTACCCTCGCTGCGACCTATCCAGTTGCGCTGAGTCTCCTTCAGAGAATCGGTCCAGTCCACGGTCTCCAGTCCGTCGAGCAGTCGCTGTGCATAAGCAGATACACGCAAGCACCACTGCTTCATCTTTTTCTGTACCACGGGGTAACCGCCACGTTCGCTCACACCGTCTACTACCTCATCGTTGGCAAGCACGGTACCCAGTTGCGGACACCAGTTTACCATGGTTTCGCCCAGATAGGCGATGCGGTAGTTCATGAGCACCTGCTGTTGCTTCACGCTGTCCATAGCGTTCCACTCCTCGGCTGTGAAGCTGAGTTCCTCGCTCTGTGCTACATTCAGTCCCTCGGTACCCTGCTTGGAGAGGTGCTCTACCAGCTCCTCGATGGGGCAGGCACGTTTCTTGTCGTTGTTGTAGTAACTCAAGAACATCTTGCGGAAGGCCCATTGTGTCCAGTGGTAATACCCCGGGTCGCAGGTGCGTACCTCACGATCCCAGTCGAAGCTGAAACCGATTTTATCCAGCTGCTCGCGGTAACGGTTGATGTTGTTTACCGTAGTCACTGCCGGATGTTGTCCCGTCTGGATGGCATACTGCTCGGCTGGCAAACCGTAGGCATCGTATCCCATGGGGTTAAGTACGTTGTATCCTTGCAGTCTCTTGTAACGTGCATAGATATCGCTGGCGATGTATCCCAGTGGGTGTCCCACGTGCAGACCCGCACCACTAGGGTAGGGGAACATATTGAGGACATAGAACTTCTTCTTGCTCTCATCCTCCTTTACTTTGTAGGTCTTTTGCTCCACCCACGAACGTTGCCATTTTTTCTCTATTTCTCTGAAATTATATTCCATTTTTACTCGTCTTTTTATTTTCTTGATGCAAAATTAGTGCAAGTAACGCGAAATCACAAATAAAATGACTAAATTTGTGGGCAAATTAATAATCAATACCTAAAATGGACCGAAAAAAAACACTAAAAGGCATCTTTTGGGGTGCTTTATTCTCCCTAACGGGAATTTTTAATGCCCATGCGCAAAATTTGCAAAAGGGTACGTATGGCTATCTTTATTGTCACATGAGTGACCGGGGTGAGTGGACGGCGTATGCCTTGAGTCGGGATGGATATCACTATGAGGATATCAACCATGGCAAACCTATCTTTGATGCCAAGGAGCATGCTCGCATAGAGGGTGGAACGCGCGATGCGTACATCTGTCGTGCTTCCGATGGGAAGGGATATCTTATGGTGACTACGGATATGTGTGTGGCTAAGTCGCACAAGTGGGACAACTATGGCATGGATTTGCTCACGAGTAAGAATCTTACGGAGTGGTCGTCTGTGACGTTCGATTTCCGCAAGGGGTCTTCCATCTTTTGTGACCCGGAGTCCAGGGATGTGTATAAGGATTGGAGTACGATAAATCGTGTTTGGGCGCCGCAAATCTTTTGGGATCCGTCTTTTGTATGGCCAAGCGGTGAAAAGGGTGGTTACTTCATTTACTATTCTCTTTGGAACCAGGCGGAGGAGGCGTACGACCGTATGTACTATTCTTATGCGGACAGGAGTTTTACGAAGTTGACGAAGCCTCAGTTGTTGTTCGATTGGGGGTATGCTACCATCGATGCCGATATCAACTACTTGCCTTCCGACGGTAGGTATCATATGTTGATAAAGAAGGAGGGTGGCAAACCGGGCATCTACACGGCAACGGCCGATAGGTTGACGGGTCCGTGGAGTGAACCTGTAGAGGATGATTATGTGAGTTTCGAGGGGAATAAGAAGTGTGAGGGTAGTTCGGCCTTTCAGTTGATTGGCGATGATACGTGGCGTGTGGCGTACATAGAGTATTCCAGTAAGCCAAAGCACTATCGCATCTGTAAGGCGGATAAGTTCTTGCGTAATTTCTCCGACCCGGTAGATATAGAGGGTGTCACCGGTCCGCAGCATGGTTCTTTCATGCGGTTGACAAAGAAGGAGTACAAGCGCTTGCAGAAGTGGGGAAAACAGTTGGAGGCATCCGAGAAGGAATAAAGAAGTGGTCCGCAAAACGGTTTCAATGTTTTGCGGACTCTTTTTTTATTGTTGTTTATTCAAGTTTCGGATTTGTGTAAACAACTACGAGAGAGCCATCTACGGTGTGGGGACGTTTCGTGGAAGGTCTTCAAAAACCTGGCACGTGGTATACGCCGCATGGTATTTTACGTGTAACTATCCGCATGGATACTGCGTGTGGGGGTGAGGTTGTATGGGAGGAGTGTTATTTCCGGGAACCTACACTCCGGAGCGGGCTTTATTCGGTCGGGTTCGGGAGTT
>CAYOKO010000147.1:0-4846 GCA_964404555.1 uncultured Bacteroidaceae bacterium
ACCCCATGCAGATTAAGATCAACTTCCTCTGCCGCGACTCCATTCTCGCAGCACCTCTGTTGCTCGACCTCTGCCTCCTCTCCGACCTCGCAGCAAGAGCCGGTCGCAGCGGCATTCAGCGCTTCCTGAGCTTCTTCCTCAAGGCTCCTATGCACGACTACACGCAAGGAGAAGAGCCGGTTAACCACCTCTTCCAGCAGTACACTATGCTGAAGAACGCCATCCGTGAGATGGGAGGCTACGAAGCTGACGAAGAAATCGATTAAAAATAACGCATGTCTATACAGAAACAAAATAATGTGTCCGCCACTTATAAATCCAATGATACGGAAGAGTGGTTGGACACTGTATGGACGCGCCCTATAGGATACCTTTGGGCAAAGTTTTTTGCCAAGTGTGGGGTGCATCCAAACACGGTAACAGTGCTCTCAATGATTCTGGGAGCTGCCTCCGCCTACTTCTTTGCTCAAGGTTCACTCCTATACGATGGATGGCATGGCATCCTCATGAACCTCATAGGAGTTCTCCTCTTGGCGTGGGCCAATTTCTACGATAGCGCCGACGGACAGTTGGCACGCATGACCAACCAGAAGACCCAATTGGGACGCATTCTAGATGGAGCATCAAGCGACATCTGGTTCATCCCCATCTACTCGGCCATTGTGATACGTCTGTACTCACACCACACCTATCTCTTCCCGGTATTGGGCATCGTAGACAATGAGCGTAATTCGCTCATTTTTGCTATCATAATGTTCTTTGTGGCTCTCTACTCCGGATTCGGCAGTCATGCACGTCAGTGTGCTTTGGCCGATTACTATCGGCAAATTCACCTCTTCTTTGTGAAGGGCGAAGCAGGGAGCGAACTGGATAGCTACAAGCAACAGAAACGCCTCTATGAGAACACACCCTGGAAGGGAAACCTCCTGTGGAAATTCTTCCTGCGTCTCTACGTAAACTATACACGCAACCAAGAGGCACGAACCCCTCGTTTCCAACAGTTACGCGAGGCTCTGGAACTAAAATACGGCGGACTGGACAAGGTACCGGAGGACTTCCGCAAACGCTTCCGCGAAGGGTCACTACCCCTCATGCCGTTTACCAACATACTCACCTTCAACACACGTGCCATAGTGCTCTACCTTAGTTGTTTAGGCGACGCACCCTGGTTCTACTTCGTGTTCGAGATTGTGTTTATGGGGCTGCTCTGTCACTTCATGTGGCGTCAGCATGAACAGTTATGTAAAGAGTTGCTTAAGGAGTTGTAAGTCACAGAACTCCCGACGCAAGTCTTGAGTATGAACTATTACACGCAAGAATTAAAATGAAAAGAAGTCTGCTTTTTCTCTTCCTACTCGTAGTATGCCTGCACCTAAAGGCGCAGCTAAGAGGTGTGGTACTGGACGATACCGGCGAACCCATCCCCCATGCTACCGTACAGTATAAAGACCAAAAAGTAATCACCGTTGCCGACGAGGAGGGTGTCTTCTCCATAGCCCGACACGAAGGATGGACGCTCACCGTCTCCTTCGTAGGCATGAAGACACAACAGATTCCCGTCACCGCCAAAACACCTACATGGTTGAAGATTACCATGAAGGAAGAGGGTGGTGTGCTCTCCGAGGTGCAGATCAAGGCAAAGCGTGTAAAGTACTCGCGCAAGAATAACCCCGCCATAGAACTTATGAAGCGGGTGATACAAGCCAAAAAGAAGACCCAGCTGGAGAACCACGATTACGTACAGTACAGTAAGTATCAGAAGATCTCCTTTGCACGCAACGATTACAAGATAAAGGAAGATACCACGGGGCAGAAGAAATCCAAATGGGCGGAACATACGGAGGTAAGTCCGTACAATAATAAAGTGATTCTTCCCATCTCGGTAGACGAGACGGTAACGAAACACATCTACCGAAAGGAACCGCGCAAGGAAAAGGACATCATTGAGGGAGAACAAAGTACGGGACTCAACCAGCTTTTTGCCACAGGCGATATGCTGAACACCATCCTCAAAGAATTGTTCCAAGACGTTGATATATACGACGATTATATACGTCTGGTACAATTTCCCTTCGTCAGCCCCATCGGCAGCACCGCCATCTCCTTCTATCGTTACTACATAGTAGATACGGTAATGGTAGCAAACGACCGTTGCTATCACGTAAACTTCCTACCCAACAACCCTCAGGACTTTGGTTTCCGAGGCGACCTCTACATCCTGGCAGACAGTTCGTTACACGTACGCAAAGTATCGCTCACCATACCACAGAAGAGCGATGTAAACTACGTGGACGAGATGCACATAGAGCAAGAGTACACCAAACTGGAAAATGGCGACTGGGTACTCACCGAGGACGATATGTGGGCAGAACTCAAGATACTATCACTCCCCATGCTCGTGGTGCGCAATACGCGACTAAGCGACTACGCCTTCGACGAACTACCGGATAAACTCTTCAAAGGCAAGGCAAAGACCGTCCACACGGCAGATGCCCGTACCAAGGACGAGGAATACTGGAACACCTATCGAAAGGTGGAACTCACGGAGAACGAATCGGGCTTCGACAGTTTCATGAAGGTACTTCAGGGTTCCACCGGCGGTAAGGTAGTATTGTTTGTACTGAAGCCACTCATAGAGAACTTCATAGAGACCACCACCGGCGAGAAGAAGAGTAAGTTCGACATAGGTCCCGTAGCATCCTTCATCTCCTCCAACTACGTAGACGGTTTTCGCACCACACTGGGCGGTAGAACCATGGGCGCATTGAACCCGCACTTCTTCTGGAAAGGATATGTAGCTCACGGATTCAAGTCGGACAAGAACTACTATAGCAGCGAGTTCACCTACGCCATCAACAAGAAGCAGAACTCCCCGTTCGAGTTTCCGCAGCGCAACATCACCTTCGAATCGGAGAACGATGTCATGTCCGCCTCCGATAAGTTCCTTGTCAATAACAAGGATAACATCTTCATGGGTCTACGCACCCAGAAGGTCACGGAGATGTATTTCTACAACAAACAGCGACTCTCCTTCATCTACGAAACGCTCTACGGATTCAGCATCAATGCCGCACTAAAGGCAGAAAGCAACCGTGTAGCCGGCACCCTGCAATACAAGCGTATGGGTACAGACGAGGAGGTAAGAAAGATACGCACCACCGAGTTGACAGCCGGCATCAAGTACTGTCCGGGACAGACGTTCATAAACACCAAGCAGCGTCGCTGGCCGTTAAACCTGGACAGCCCGGAGTTTACGTTGACCCACACCACAGGTTTCAAGAATTTCCTGGGTGGTCAGTACAACTCTCAGCTCACGGAGATAGGAGTATATAAGCGTCAGTGGTTGGGCAGTTGGGGATTCTTCGACACCCACATCAACGCCGCAGCTCAGTGGAACAAGGTACCCTACCCCATGTTGATACTTCCGCCCACGGATGTATCGTACTTGCAGCAGGAGGAAACCTTCAGTATGCTTCGCAACATGGAGTTCTTCATGGACCGCAAGCTATACCTCTCCCTGGCATGGAACATGAATGGTAAGATCTTGAATCGCATCCCCCTGATAAAGCGTCTCAAATGGCGTGAAATTCTAGCCTTCAAAGCTATCTGGGGCGACCTTACCGACAAGAATAATCCTCTCTTGCAAGAGAACCAAAACGACAGTGAACTCTTCTACTTCCCGGCGAGCGGTCATGTCTTGACGCCCAAGAACCCCTACATGGAGTTTGCGGCGGGCATCACGAATGTCTTTAAGGTATTCTCCGTTCAGTGGGTTCGTCGTCTCAACTATCTGGACAACCCCAAAGTTCATCGAGACGGCATTCGCTTCGCCTTGGTTATGACATTCTAGAAAAACGATATAAAAAAGGTACAATATGATGAAATTAGCAAAACTGATGTTAGTGCCTCTCCTCATGATAGGGGCTGTGACAGGGGTTGCTGCGCAGGAAACCAAGACGCAGGAACCGGCAAAAGTATATTACTTTAAGGAAATAAACGCCAAGAACCTGGTGAAAATCTATAAGGCTCTGGGTCGCAAGGCAAAAGGTAAGAAGGTAGCAGTGAAGTTGTCTACGGGCGAACCGGGCGGACACAACTACCTGCAACCATCGCTCATCGCTCCGCTGGTGAAGAAGGTGAAAGGCACCATCGTAGAGTGCAACACCGCCTACGGTGGCGGACGTGCCAATACCGAGGCGCATCGCAAAGCGGCAGAAGACCACGGTTTTACCTCTATTGCAACGGTGGACATCATGGATGCCGACGGCGAGGTAGAGCTTCCGGTTGCCAATGGTAAGCACCTACAAAAAGACATTGTAGGTTCCCACTATCCGGAGTACGACTTCACGGTAGTACTGTCGCACTTCAAAGGTCACACCATGGGAGGTTTCGGGGGAGCCATCAAGAACATCTCCATCGGTATAGCCTCCTCCAACGGTAAGGCATACATCCACTCTGCCGGTAAGCTAACCGACCCAAAGATTCTATGGCAGAACCTCCCCAAGCAGGACGATTTCCTGGAGTCTATGGCAGAAGCAGCCAAGGCAGTGATAGATCATTGTGGCGATAACATATTGTATATCAGCGTAGCCAACAACCTCTCCGTAGATTGCGACTGCGACTCCCACCCAGCCGACCCGCAAATGGGAGACATAGGCATTCTAGCCTCTCTCGACCCCATAGCACTCGATAAAGCTTGTACCGACTTGGTGCGTGCCTCCAAGGATCACGGCAAGAAGCACCTCATAGAGCGTATAGATTCTCGTCACGGAATGCACACACTGGACTATGGTGAGAGCATCGGCATAGGAACACAGCAGTACACACTCATTCCGTTGGACTAAAA
>CAYOKO010000148.1:0-4845 GCA_964404555.1 uncultured Bacteroidaceae bacterium
TTCTAAATTTATTTCATTGATAATGCGTGAATAGCTCGTTCCAGTGCTTGACGGGTGTGGTACCCCTCCTGCAAACGATTGCGGACTTGCAGGGCGTTGGACTTCATCTCGGCGTACTCTTGTGCGGTGACTTTGCTTAGTACCTCCTCCAGATGCTCCAGAGAATCTATGCACAGACCAACCTTGTTGCTGCGAATGAAATCTGCCAATCCCGCTTTGTTCCAAATGATGACCGGAAGACCGCAACGTAGGTAGAGCGAAGTCTTGTGCGGATTGTTGTACTGGAGGTACTCCCCGAAATTGCCGGAACAGGTGGTGGCGGAATCACCATCCCATACCAAACCGAAGTCCCCCTTCGCCGTTGCTATCAACCGGTCGGAAGGAACGAATCCTTGACAGACAAAACGGTCGGCACCGCACGCCTTTTCTACCTCGAACCCCTTGCCATACAACATGATTTGCGTAGACCGAAGTTTGTCGCCCACCTTATATAAGAAAGAGTTCTTGCGCGGAGAGAGTGCCCCTGCATAGATAACACTGTATGGCGGTGTGGCAGTCTCTCCGGCGTGAGGGGCTAAAGGAACTTCTGAGAGATAGTCGAAAATCCCCAATGTATCCACCGTGCGTTTGCATCCGTGTGCCTCCAACCACTCCTTCATGTGGCGATTGTGTGCTATGATGTAGTCGGCATGGTTCAGTCTTGCCATCTCCTTCTTCACCGTAAGAGCCTTGCGACGGAAGCTCCCGAGGTCGTGTATCAACACCACTACGTGCGCCCCTCTGATGTGTGCCGTATTGCACACAAAAGTGAAATATTTCTTGAGCGGGTATTGCACCACCAGGCAGTCGCCCTTGTGCAGACGAAACGGTGCAATAAGCACTCCCGCAAGTGTGCGGAAGAAGCTATACACCTCGTTGGACGATGCCGTCTGCCGGAGTCCCACATTGCGGAAACCCATGGAGAACATTATCGCTTCGATGTCAGTCTTTGCCTTGTTGCCGGCACTCGATAAATCTTTATAATTGCGCGAGATATAACAATTCATAGCTGTTTTTCTTTGTTCCATAAATCCAGTGCCGCAGCAATGGTGTCGTCCATGTCGGCATATACATATTGTCCCAGTCGTCCGCCAAACAGTACCTTTTTCTCTTGAGCTGCTCGTTCTTTGTACAGAGCTACGATGGCGTTGTTGCGAGCATCGTTCACCGGGTAGTAAGGTTCCTTGCCCGGAGCAAAGTTGTCGGGATATTCACGGGTGATAACCGTGGTGGGTTGCTCGCCAAAGGCAAAGTGCTTATGCTCAATGATGCGTGTGAAGGGCACTTCGCTGTCCGTGTAGTTGACAACGGCATTTCCCTGAAAATCCTTTATGGGCAGACGTTCCGTCTCGAACCGGAGGCTGCGATACTCCAGTGCACCGTGGCAGAAGTCGTAGTACCGGTCTATGCACCCCGTAAAGAGTGTCTTTTCTGCGAGGGCATCCCAGTGGGAGCGCTTGTCAAAGTAATCGGTGTTGAGGCGTACCTCTACTCCTTGCAGAAGTTTCTGAAATAGAGGGTTATATCCACCTATGGGGATTCCTTGATAGCGGTCGTTGAAGTAGTTGTTGTCGTAGACAAAGCGAAACGGAATACGCCGTATGATGAATGCCGGAAGTTCCTTGGCAGGGCGTCCCCATTGCTTCTCGGTGTATCCTTTTATGAGTTTGCGGTAGATGTCCTCACCGCACAACTTCAACGCCTGTTCCTCCAGATTGGCAGGTTCTATATCCCGAAAGGCACTCCGCTGTTCCTCCAATTTCTGCATAGCCTCCTGCGGCGTGCGCACTCCCCAGAGGCGGTAGAAGGTGTTCATGTTGAAGGGAAGGTTGTAGAGTTCCCCCTTGTAGAATGCCAGCGGACTGTTGGTATATCGGTTGAATTCGATCAGTTCGTTTACATACTCCCATACCGCTTTGTTGTCCGTATGGAAAATGTGTGCGCCATAGGTGTGAACGTCTATATCGTCTATCTTGTCACAATACAAGTTGCCCCCCACGTGCGTACGTTTGTCCAGTACCAAGCAACGTTTTCCCGCTTTTTGCGCCTCGTGTGCAAAAACGGCACCAAACAGTCCGGCACCAACGATAAGGTAATGGTATTCTTTCGGTTTCATTTTATTTTTTCTTCTTCTTAAAACAATGTTTTAGAGCACGTCTTCGTTCGAATGCTTCCAACTTCTTTTCTACAATCCTCACACATTCCTCCGCATTCCATCCCCGGCATTCGGCATAGGCGACGAGGATTTTTCGCAGAATATCACGTCGGTGGGTGAGGCGTTTCAGATTCTCTAGACACATCTCCTTGGACGGCGCATCTATAAACTTGCTGCGGTTGGTATCAATTAAGCAAAACTCGTAACGTCCCGTCTCGTCCTTCCTGTAAAGTATGTTGGAAAGATTGAGGTCGCCATGCATCACTCCCTTCTCGTGAACAAGAACAAGGAACGAAGCCAGCGATGGAATGACGTTGGCATCGTATGTATCGCTCTTTAGCAATAGGTCGAAAAGTTCGGCATAGTGCGTCACGGTAGATACAAAGTAGCTATCGCGCAGCATCCCGTGGTGCTTCTCCTCTATGTAGGCAATCTCGTGCGGCGTCTCTATTCCCCGCTCACGTAATTTGCCGGCAAACAGATACGCACGTTCCGCCTTTCCCTTTTTAAAAAAAGTATAGGCTATCTTCTGTATAAAGTTGGGACGTTTGTATCTCTTCACCACCACCTCCTCTTGTCCCAAGAGAAATTGCTTCACCAGGTTTCTGCCGGAATACAGCGTCTTTCCCTCGGTAGCAAACGTATCGGGGATACGTTCTATGGCGGGGGTAAGGTGTTTATAATCGTGATGTACAATAATCTTCAAGTTACTCATCCTTCAGTCTTTTCAGTTTGTCTACGTAACCACTCCTCGTATGTGCGCTTCCAGCGGTTGTGGCTCCAGAGCCAGTATGCCGGCTGTTGCTGAATCATCGCCTCCAGCATCTCCATATAATTATCGGTGGTAGAGAATGCCTCCTTCTTGTCCTCCGGAACCGGCATGGCACGGAAGGCGCAGTGCCAGTGTCCACGGGACGGACGTTGCACCTCGGCATAATAGGAAAGAGCATCCACCTTCTGTCCTATGCGCTCCGCCCCCACAAACACCGGTGTGTTGTGATGCAGGAAGTTCACCCAGTGGTGTATGCTGTTCCATTTGGGCGCCTGGTCGGAGATGAATCCTATGATGGTCTTTTGCTTTTCTTGTCTCAGCTGTAATACACGTCGCAAGGTATCCTTCATGGCGATGCATTCGCCTCCGTGTCTGTTGCGCAGGTTAAGGAACAGACGGTCGAATATCTTGTTGTAGAGTGGATGGTAAATCTGCGCACAGAGTACGGACTTAGGAACCCAGTAGGGGAGTGAGGCTATCCATTCCCAGTTGCCGTAGTGTCCCAGATAGACAAAGCAGAAGGTCTTGTCCTCTTGCTCCATACGACGAACAATCTCGTCCACCCCCTCAAAAGTCATACGTCGCTTGAGTTCCTTCCGCGACATGGACATCATCTTGACCGTTTCCACCATAGTGTCGCAAAAATAATGATAGAACGCCCTCTCCAGTTGGACAATCTCTTTTTCCTCTTTCTCGGGAAAAGAGGAGACAAGATTCTGGCGTACCACACCACGGCGGTAGCGTACCACGTAATAGAGCGGATAGAATACCACATCTGCCAAACCGTAAAGGATTCTCAGCGGCAGAAGGGATATGAGGTACCACAAGGCGAGTACTATATAGTAGAAAAAATGCATATTTTCGTCAAAATCCTTATTCTAGTGCTGCAAAGGTAGACAATTTTTCCGTTTCTGCCAATTATTGTACACTGTTCTTCTCCATTTTGTGACTATATACACATCTTGAATGGGAAAAACGAGAATGGGTGCGTCGTCTATGCGAAAAAATATGTACCTTTGCGACTTGTATGGAATGGTTTTGAAATGATATGAAGAAACGACTTTCTTTTATAGTCCTGCACTTTCTGGTGCTGTGGGCAATATTCCTATGTCAGAAACCGCTGTTTATGCTCTATCAAGGAGCCGTAGGCAAGGGGGCAACGCCGGGCGATTTCCTCCGCGTGATACGACACGGTGCTTCGCTGGATGCTACGGTGGCAGGTTACTTCACGGTGCTCCCGCTGTTGGCGGTGCTTGTGTCCGTGTTTGTGCTGCGTGGCGTGAATCTGCGTAAGGTGTTGGGATGGTACATCGTGTTGGAAGCTTGCTTCGTGTCGCTGCTCTTTGTGGTAGATACCGGACTTTATACCTTCTGGGGTTTTAAGCTGGATGCCGCTATCTTTGTCTATCTGGATTCTCCGAAGGATGCTTTGGCGAGTGTGTCGGTGGGGTATGTGGCGTGCGGCGTGTTGGCGTGGTTGCTGCTTTCCGGCGTTACGGTATGGACTTTATGGCGGGTGATGCCTGCTAGGTTGATGCCTATACGTCCGGTGATGCAACGCATAGGAACCTTCGTCTTGACACTCTTGATGGGTGGATTGTTGTTCGTTGCTATACGAGGAGGCATCATGGAATCCACGGCAAATGTGGGTCAGGTGTATTACTGCAACGATCAGTTTTTGAACCATTCCGCCGTGAATCCGGTGTTTAGTTTGTTGTCCTCTATGGGGAAGTCGAAGGATTTTGCTGCGGAATTCGATTTCTTCGATGAGGCGGAGAGGGCGTCACTGATGCAGGGGATGTATTCCACGCAGACCCTTCCGGGAGATACTCTTTTGCGTACTCGTAGACCGAATATACTCCTTATTATAATAGAGGGC
>CAYOKO010000149.1:0-4845 GCA_964404555.1 uncultured Bacteroidaceae bacterium
ACGTAGAGGAAAAGGGACGTTTGCAGCCGGGTAAGATTTTGATTATCGATACCCATGAGGGTAAGATATATTACGATGGTGAGCTGAAGCACGAGATGGCCTCTCAGCATCCCTATCGTCAGTGGTTAAATACCAATTGTATTCAGTTGGAGAACCTTAAGAGTGGTCGTCACATCAGCAATGAGGTGGAGAACTACGAGCGCAAGCTCATGAGCTTCGGCTTCGGTCAGGAGGATGTAGACCGTACCATTGTTCCTATGGCTATCAACGCTTCCGAACCGGTAGCAGCTATGGGTAACGATACTCCGTTGGCTGTCCTGAGCGACCGTCCGCAAATCTTCTTCAACTACTTCCGTCAGCAGTTTGCACAGGTAACCAACCCTGCCATCGACCCTATTCGTGAGGAGTTGGTTATGTCCCTCACCGAGTACATCGGTAAGGTGAACACGGGTATGTTGCAGCCCTCCGAGGAGAACTGCAAGATGGTACGTCTGCCGCAACCTATCTTGAGCAACACGCAGTTGGACATTCTCTGTAACATCCGTTACAAGGGCTTCAACACCATTAAGTTGCCTATGCTCTTCGACATAAAGAAGGGCGAAAAGGGTTTGCAGGAGGCACTCGACGAACTCTGCCGCAAGGCATCCGAAAGCGTGGATAACGAGTACAGCTACATCATCCTGAGCGACCGCGACATGGACGAAACCCACGCAGCTATCCCGTCGCTCCTTGCTGTGAGCGCCGTACACCACTCTCTTATAAAGGAGGGTAAGCGTGTACAGACGGCTCTGATTGTAGAGTCCGGAGAGATTCGCGAGGTGATGCACGCTGCCCTGCTGTTGGGCTTCGGAGCATCGGCTATCTGTCCGTACATGACCTTTGCCGTACTGGATAATCTGGTTAAGAACAACAAGATACAGGAGAACTACGCTACTGCCGAGAAGAATTACATCAAAGCCGTAGACAAGGGCTTGTTCAAGATTATGTCCAAGATGGGTATCTCTACCATCCGTTCCTACCGTGGTGCCAAGATCTTCGAGAGCATCGGTCTGAGCGAGGAGCTGTTGAACAAGTACTTCGGAACCGGCATCTCCACAATTGGTGGTATAGGACTCAAGCAGATAGCCAAGGATGCCATCGCTCTGCACGATATGGCGTTCAAGCCTGCCGAGGTAAATGAATTCCTGCCCAACAACGGACTCTTCTCCTACCGCAAGGATGGTATCTTGCACGCATGGAACCCCGAGACCATCTCTACACTCCAGATAGCCACCTCACTGGGCAGCTATAAGAAGTTTAAGGAGTTTACCCATGCCGTAGACGAGAAGGAGAAACCTATCTTTATCCGCGATTTCTTCACCTTTAAGAAGGCAGCGAAACCGGTAGATATAGACCAGGTAGAGCCGGCAGAAAACATCGTTAAGAGATTTGTAACGGGAGCTATGAGCTTTGGTGCTATCTCACAGGAAGCACACGAGGCATTGGCTCTGGCAATGAATAAGATAGGAGGTCGTAGCAATACGGGTGAAGGTGGTGAGGACAACCGTCGTTTCCACGAAACCGTAGACGGCGTATCTCTGAGCAGTAAGACCAAGCAGGTGGCATCCGGTCGTTTCGGTGTCACGGCAGAGTATCTGGTCAATGCCGAGGAGATTCAGATTAAGGTAGCACAGGGTGCTAAACCGGGTGAGGGTGGTCAGCTTCCGGGCTTTAAGGTCGATGAGGTGATTGCCAAGACACGTCACTCCATTCCGGGAATCTCCTTGATTTCTCCTCCGCCTCACCACGATATCTACTCCATCGAGGATTTGGCACAGCTCATCTTCGACCTCAAGAATGTGAATCCTACCGCTGCCGTAAGCGTTAAGTTGGTGGCAGAGAGCGGTGTGGGTACCATTGCTGCCGGTGTGGCAAAGGCAAAGGCCGACTTGATTGTTATCTCCGGTTCCGAGGGTGGTACGGGTGCATCTCCCGCTTCTTCCATGCGTTTCGCCGGTATTTCTCCGGAGATTGGTTTGAGCGAGGCGCAACAGACATTGGTTATCAATGGATTGCGTGGACGTGTTCGTTTGCAGACCGACGGTCAGTTGAAGACCGGTCACGATGTTATCGTAATGGCTATGCTGGGTGCCGATGAGTTCGCTTTCGGTACGTTGGCTCTGATTGTTTTGGGTTGCGTCATGATGCGTAAGTGTAACACCAATACCTGTCCGGTGGGTGTGGCTACACAGAACGAGGAGTTGCGTAAGCGTTTCTTGGGTAAGTCCGAGTATGTTATCAATTATATGATGTTCCTGGCTCAGGAGGTTCGCGAGTATCTGGCAGAGATGGGCTTCACCCGTCTGGAGGATATCATCGGTAGAACCGACTTGATGGAGGTGAAACCTGCACTGAACGAGAAGACCGAGACACTGGACTTCAGCCGTCTGTTGCATAAGCCTGAGGTTGTGAACGATACACCGCATTACGACGGTCGTCCGTACACCAAGGTGAGCGAGGTGCTCGACCGTGAGATTATGGCTTCGGCACACGATTCCATCGAGACAGGTCGCGAGGTTCATCTCGACTTCGGCATCAAGAATACCGACCGTGCCGTGGGTGCTATGCTCTCCGGTGCTATCGCCAAGAAGTATGGCGAGCAGGGATTGAACGATGCTACCATCAACGTTAAGTTCAAGGGCTTTGCCGGTCAGAGCTTCGGAGCTTTCTTGATGAAGGGTGTAGAGTTTAAACTCGAAGGTGCCGTGAACGATTACTTCGGTAAGGGATTGAGCGGTGGTAGAATTGCCATCATGCCTCCCGTACGTTCCGGATTCAAGGCCGAGGAGAATATCATTGCCGGTAACACCGGTCTTTACGGAGCTACCTCCGGAGAATTGTATGTAAACGGTAGAGTAGGTGAGCGTTTCGGTGTTCGTAACTCCGGTGCCATCGCTGTCATCGAGGGAGCCGGTGGTCACTGTTGTGAGTACATGACCGGTGGTCGCGTGGTGGTACTGGGTGAAACCGGAGCCAACTTCGCTGCAGGTATGTCCGGTGGTGTGGCTTATGTATGGAACAAGAAGGGCAACTTCGACTTCTTCTGTAACATGGATATGGTGGAACTTTCTCTCATCGAGGAGTCTAGCTACCGCAAGGAGTTGCACGAACTCATCCGCAAGCACTGGATGTACACAGGTTCTGCCTTGGCACGCACCATGCTCGACGATTGGAACCACTACGTGGAGGAATTTATCCAGGTAGTTCCTATTGAGTACAAGCGCGTGATGCAGGAGGAGCATATGCGTCGTCTGCAGGAGAAGATTGCGAACATACAACGAGATTATTAATAGGTAAAACAACAACAATACATATATAAATGGGAAATCCTAAAGCATTTCTGACCGTTCCTCGTAAGGAAGCCGGTTACCGCCCCATCAAGGAACGTGTGCAGGACTTCGGAGAGGTGGAGCAGACATTGAATACGAAAGACCGTCAGGAACAAGCCAGTCGTTGTATGGACTGTGGTGTTCCGTTCTGTCACTGGGCTTGTCCGCTGGGCAACAAAGTCCCGGAGTGGAACGATGCCTTGTACAAGGGTGACTGGGAGATGGCGTATAAGATACTGAAGAAGACGAATGATTTTCCGGAGTTTACGGGACGTATCTGTCCGGCACTCTGTGAGAAGTCATGTGTCTTGAACCATACCATAGGTGAGCCTACTACCAACCGTGAGAATGAGTGCGCCATAACGGAGCGTGCATATCTGGAGAGTTATGTCACCATAGAGCACCCTGTGCGTAATGGCAAGAAGGTGGCTGTGATAGGTTCCGGTCCTGCGGGACTGGCGGCAGCCAACCAGTGTAACTTGGCGGGTTATGAGGTGACGGTGTACGAGAAGAACGAGGCTGCCGGTGGTTTGCTGCGTTACGGTATTCCTAACTTTAAGCTCACAAAGGATATCATTGATCGCCGTATTCATGTGATGGAGCAGGAGGGTATTACCTTCCTTTACAATCAGGACATCGACTTGGAGAAGTTGCCCGAGGGTTACGATGCGTATGTCATAGCTACGGGTACTCCGCAGGCTCGTGACTTGAATATTGAGGGTCGTGAGTTGAAGGGTGTACACTTGGCACTGGAGATGTTGTCACAGCAGAACCGTGTGTTGGCGGGCAAGAAGTTCAAGGACGATGAGTTGGTGAATGCCAAGGGCAAGAAGGTCTTGGTGATTGGTGGTGGTGATACGGGTTCCGACTGTATCGGTACTTCCAACCGTCAGGGTGCGGTGAGTGTTACTCAGATTGAGATTATGCCCAAGCCGCCGGTAGGAAAGAACCCTGCTACTCCGTGGCCGCAGTGGCCGGTGATTCTCAAGACCACTACCTCTCACGAGGAGGGTTGTGAGCGTCGTTGGTTGTTGAATACCAATAAGTTCATAGGCGAGAACGGTGTCTTGAAGGGTGCCGAGGTAGAGGGTGTTATTTGGGAGCCGAATCCCAATGGTGGTCGTCCCATCATGAAGTTGGATGGTAAGAAGGAGATTATCGAGTGTGACTTGGTTCTCCTGGCCATGGGTTTCTTGAAGCCCGAGCATCCTGCGTATGCCGAGAATGTATTCCTTGCAGGTGATGCTGCTACGGGTGCAAGTTTGGTGGTACGTGCTATTGCGGGTGGTAGAGCTGCGTTCGCTAAGTTGGACGCTTATCTCAAGAATAAGAAGTAAGTATTCTCTTTACTATCATTGTTTATTAATCGAGAGGGGGCAGTGCTTTTGCACTGTCCCCTTACTCGCTTAGAGAGATATATTAACTCAAGTTTCGGATTTGTGTAAACAACTACGAGAGAGCCACCCACAGTGTAGGG
>CAYOKO010000150.1:0-4797 GCA_964404555.1 uncultured Bacteroidaceae bacterium
TTTTAAAAATGTGTCACCTGAATTGAGTATCAGGCAACTAAATCGACATTTGAATTATCTGTCACCTCCCATCCCCTCCATTACAGAAAAACTCGAAAAAAGTGTCACCTCTGTCACTATGTGTCAAACACACTGCAAATCACCGAACTTAAATGTGACACGCCCCTGTCACCACCCAGTCACCATGGTGTCACCTGTGTATTGTAAGAAATTATGAATACCTCAAAGAGCGGATTAGATTCAAAAAATCCGCAAAACGTTCCCATGTGATAAGCGATTACAATATCGATAAAGAGTGAATTAACTTTAGTGAATAGTTTCTTTTGAAAAAGTTTGGTGGATTTCGTACTTTTGTGTACTTTTGCACATTATATAACATTAAACGAGAAAAACGATGAATATCTTGAAAAAGCAATGGTTGCCATGGGTAGCCTTATTGACACTCGCCCTGAATGTAAGTTCCTGCGGTGGTGATGATGACGAAGAAGAAACTGTTCCCGGTAACGTAGATAACGGGAGTAGTACGAACAATGGCTCCTCCGTAATGAGCGTAGGAGAACAGAAGGAGTTCCTGGAAGAAACCGGAAAAGAAGTACTCACCTACTTCAATTCAAGCGAATTTGATAATCTTAAGGACATAGCCGATGCCATATCCGACTATGATACCGAGAAATTGGAAGACTGGGCAGACGACGCTTTGGAAGCTTGTACACAAAAGGTATCCAGCAAGGGATACTTTAAACGTATTCTTACCGCAGCACAGTATAGCGGACACTTTACCGTGAAGTCCGGTAAATGGGTAAAAGTAGACGACGCATCGTCCAATCAACTCCGTTTCACCTTCTCTGCCAACGGTAAGGACTACGAATTTACCATAACAGCAAGTGGTTCGGAAAAACAAATCTTCGTAGTAACGACCGAAGAAGATGAATATTGGAGCAACCATCGATATAACTATGATGAGTACGACAACTATGTATCAGTACCGGAACGCATCGTTGCAAAACTAACCGAGGATGGGTCTACCCTGGTGGAATCTACAGTGAATATAGACTTGAGTAGCGTTACCGGAGACGAAATAGACCTAGCAGACGATGCTTTTAGCGTAACGATGGAAACCAAGATAAACGATTACGTAATAAAACTCTCCAAGTGTAGCTACAAGCCCGAGAGTAGTACGGGTGTACAAGTTTCCCTCAGTATCAAGAAGGCAAAAACATCCATCTTGACAGTAGCACTTACTAGCGGCGTAAGCGGTTATAATGAAGACGAGATAGACTGGGATGATGAAGAATTTGGCGATTTGAAGTTGAAAGGATGCAGCGTGAGTGCCGATGTGCTGGGTAAAGTACAAGTAAAAGCATACGTTACCGACCTCGTTTCCTTTGCAAAGAACTTACTGGAAGCCGAAGACAATTATAATGATAACAAATCGGGAACACGTTTCAAGGGATATGTAAAGAATGCCAATGACTGTCTGACCAACGCCTCCGTTTACTATAACGGAAAGGACACAAAGCAAGCCACCTTCTATATAGAAAGCTTTTACGACGATGATTATTACGATAGTGGATGGGAGCTTGAACCCGTTATAAAGTTCTCCGACGAGTCTACCTACAATACTATCGCCACCTTCTTTAGCGAGATTAATTTCTCCAGCCTTGTGAAGTCCTTTAATAGACTAGTCGACGATTACGAATCAAAGTATGGAGATTAATAAATAATAGGCAAGCCAAAATATGCGGAAAATCTATAGCAAATGCTTGCCTCTTGAATATAAACGGATGGGTTGGGTATTACGATACTCAACTCATCTTTTTGTGCTCATAACGCTCTCTTCTCTCCATCCCGTTTGTGCGCAAATACATGAAGAACAACAAATAGACACCGTAGTGGTACGGAGCCGGAGACATACCTCTGCCATACGAGGCAGCTTGAGCAATACGCTTGTATGGAATATGTCCCAAATGGAGAGTCTGCCCCAAATACTGAGCAATGCCGACCCGCTGCACTATGCCCAAATGCTCCCCGGTGTACAAACCAACATCGATATGGATGCCGGACTGCATATACAAGGCTGCGATAACGGACATAACCAGGTGAGTCTGCATAGGGTACCCGTATATAATCCAACCCATATATTCGGATTCTTTTCCGTTTTCAATCCCACCCATTACAGCTCCATGCAGTTGAGTCATAGCTCGCACAGCGCATCCGATGCCAACTATTTGGGAGGCTTCCTGGATATGCAGCTACACGAAACACATCCCGACTCCGTAACCGGACAATTTACGGTGGGACTCATATCCTCGCAAGGAACACTGCGCATCCCGTTGGCACCGAAATGGTCGGTGAGCATATCCTCGCGTATTGCCTATCTTAATATGCTCTATGGTAAGTGGTTGGAAGATGAAGACAACGCTATGGCGTATAGTTTTAACGACCACAATGCAACGCTGCTTTATACGCCCACACCCCGAGATAAGTGTATGCTAAACCTATATATCGGTCAAGACAAGGTGACAGATGAAGCAAAAGACTATCTTTGCGATTTGTCCGTGAAATGGGGAAATAGAGTAGGAGCATTACACTGGGAACACGTGTACTCATCACAATGCAGGTTGCAACAAAATCTTTATGTGACAAACTATCGGAACACCTTTACAATGAACCAGGAGCAACTTCTCATCTCCTTACCATCGCACATAACGACGTATGGATACAAGAATACCCTTACAACCTCACGCCTAGATATAGGAGTAGATGTAGCGTATCATGTAGTGCAGCCACAGGATCCGGACGTAGAAACGGAATCCTATCGGCAATATGCCAACCAGTCGATGCAGCGAGCACAAGAGTATAATCTCTTTGGCCAATATAGATGGCTGGATGTAGAAAAATGGAGCCTGGAATCCGGTTTGCGAGCCACTCTCTATTATAATCCGGACGGACATCTATCCCCCTATGTCGACCCGCAAGTTGAGGCTTCCTATCGTCCCACCTCCACGGGATGCTTTCGTTTGAATGCAGCGGTGAAACATCAGTACATCTTTCAAACGGGATTCTCTACTTTGGGACTTCCATTGGAATTTAAGACACTGAGCGATAATACCTATGCACCTCAAAGAGAGTATGCCACCTCCTTTTCCTACGAACAACGTATGTTCTCGAATCGGTGGAGCCTATCGGTAGAACTCTATTACAAGGAACTCTATCACCAAGTGGACTATAAGAATACTCTGCTGGATTTGTATTATTCCGCATACGACCTGTCGGAGCAACTGCTTACGGGTAGAGGACGGAGTTACGGCGTAAACTTCATGCTGCACAAACGAACCGGAAAGCTCACCGGTTGGTTGGCCTATAGTTACGGACGTTCATGGCGTTATTACGAACACCCCGACTATCCCTCACGATATCCGGCATCGCACGAACGCCCCCACGAACTCAATGCCGTTCTGTCGTATCGTCCCGGAGGGCGTTGGAACTTTGGCGCAAACCTAATCTATGCCAGCGGAACCCCCTTTACGGCACCTACCTATTTCTATCTTATAAACGGTCGTGTTGTGTCGCAATATGGCGCTTATAACGGAAATCGACTAGCAGACATTTTCCGGTTGGATTTGTCTGCCAATTACATCCTCTCAAAAAAGCACGGTTGTGAACAAGGCGTGAATGTTTCTGTCTACAATGCCACCAACTCAAGTTTCCCGTTGTCCTACCGACTTCGTTTCCACGATCGTAACTTTGCCTACCGCCCCTATAAGGTGATCTCTATGCCGTTACCGTCAATTAGTTACTATATAAAATTCTGATATGAAGAAAGTTCTGCTCTATATTCTTCTCTTGTCTATTGTCTGTCTTTCCTGCGAAGGAAACTTGCAAGACGACGTTTCTCCACAGTTGGTGGTAGAGGGGTGGATAGATAACGATGGATATCCCATTGTTATGGTGACACAGAGTGTAAGCGTTTCACAAGAGTCACAATCGTACGACAGTCTGCAACAATACCTGGTGAAGTGGGCACGTGTCGCAATCTCCGATGGTGACACCACCGTGGTGCTCACCGGGAAATATGATAACAGATACAATACCTCCTACATCTACACCACTTCGCACCTTTTGGGACAAGTAGGTAAGACCTACACACTGACCGTAGATTATAAAGATTGGCACGCCGAAGCGGAAACAACCATTCCGGCTCCCGTAGCTATAGACAGTTTCGTGGTGAAACGGAGCGAGACGGATGCCACACGTGCTGTTGTAACCGCCTATTTTACCGACATGGAGGATACACACGATTACTACCAGATATTTGCGACAACAAATCATTCAAAATCAGTCTACTATTCAACATTTGCTGGGTCGCTCGATGACGAAAATCATACCAATCCATTGTCTATACAAGTGTACGAACCCTACTCCAATAACACAGGAAGTGGATACACCATCTCTTTCTCACAGTACGCAAAAGTTCGTATCAAGTTGGCGCATATAGACGATCAAAGCTATCTTTTCTGGAAAGACTTCGAGAAAGTACTATCTCTTTCACGCAATCAGTTTTTCAATGCCACCCAAAGTATTCACAACAATGTACGAGGAGCATTGGGCTATTGGTGTGGGTATGGAGCAACGGAATATCTCGTCGATATTTCCTCCGAACTGCGAAAGAATAAACGCTAACACCCGAAAAAAACCTCTTTTTTCTCCCGTTATATCGATAATTATTCGTAGTTTTGCAGCAAAATCGCAAAATATAAGATGAAGAAATTACTGATAGAGACCTACGGGTGCCAA
>CAYOKO010000151.1:0-4788 GCA_964404555.1 uncultured Bacteroidaceae bacterium
TGACAACGACCTCCGGGAAACGTTCCTGCAACCTGCGGACATAGCTACGTGCTTCTGCCACCGACGGACGACCGCCCTCCTTGCGCTGAAGACGAATCTCCAGGTCGGGCTTGTCGGTTTGGAAGATGACATCGTAGACATTGCCGGAGATACCGAAATCTATCTTGGCTTTGGGATAATGTTCTGCCACATACCGCTGCGCACTCTCCTGGATGGAGTCCAACGCCTCGCTGCTGCTTGCCTTGAGATATACCACCGCCTCGCTACCCGTAAGTTCCTTGGTGTGCGACAAGACAAACTCTTGTACACCCGACATGGCGGTGGTGGCTTCGGGTTGCGGAGATACGTGGCTGAGGAGTTGTTGTACCCGCAGGTCGTTCTCTGCCGTAGTGATGCCGGCATTCCAGTCGATGGTCAACAGTGCGTCGCTGTGCTCCATATAGGGCATACGTTCCTTACGTACCAACGGGAAGAGTATCAGTATGAGTACCAAACATCCTACCGCTCCCCACACCCAACCTTTGGCATGACGAAGGGTACTCTTCATGCCTCGTTCATAGTAAGTCTGTAGAGTACATTCCAGTCGGTTGGGTTCCGTCACTAAGGTTTTATGCTTCTTATGCAATGCATGATAGTACACCGGCACCACCAATGCCGCCACTAGGAGTGATGCAAAGAGGGCTATCGTGACACCCATCGCCTGGTCGTAGAAGAGTGCGCCGGCGGTTCCGCTCAGGAAGATGAGCGGCAGGAATACCGAACAGGTGGTGAGTACGGAACTCAACATAGGCATAAACACCTCGCGTGTTCCCGCCACCGGGTCGTTGCGCTGTATGATATTGTCGATGACAATGATGGAGTTGTCCACAATCATACCCACTCCCAAAATCAGTCCGGAGAGGGAGACGATATTGAGCGAGATGCCCAACACATAGAAACTCAGCAACGTCAGTATCAGTGACAACGGGATGGAGATGACCACCAACAAAGGGATGCGCCATCCGCCGTTGAAAACAAACAGGATGATGCACGCCAAGAGAGCACCCACCACCAAGTTCCACTCCAAGTTGTTCATGGAGTAAGTAAGCAGCTCGGTTTGGTCGCGGGTTACGGTGAACTCTACATTCGGATAGTCCGCACGGAGGTTGTCCAGGAGTTCCGCCATACTTGCTTGCAAGTCTGCCATCTGCGCATCGTTCTGCTTTATCACTGCCAGCGTTACGGCATCACGCCCACTACTGCGAACAATGCCATTGCGTACCGCCGTAACCTCCTTTACCGTACACACATCCTTGAGTTGCAACATACGCCCCTCGTGGCGGATGTAGATGTTCTCCACATCCTCCTTATTTAATATCTCCGCATCGAAATGGATATTGTATCGGTAGATACCGCTCGAGATGCTCAGCGCCTGCAACACGATGTTGTTCTCGCTTATTGCCTTTTCGATATCGTCCGTCGTTAGTCCCATGGACTGCAACTTCTCCATATCGGGCACCACATCTATCTCCGAACCTACCGTACCGCTAAAGTCCACCATGGCGGTTTGTGGCAACTGTTCGATACGTTTGGCAATGACATTGCGCACCAAACGGGAGAGTTGCGCCATACTCTCCTCTCCCCCTTTCTCCTTCAGCGTTACATCCACATAGAACGCCGGAATATCCATAGCACTCGCCTTTATCACCTTGGGACGCTGCATATTCTTGGGCATCCCCTGCGAACTCATGGCACGGTCTATCTTCTCGTTGACATCGATAAACAGCAGACTCATATTGCTGCCGGGTTCGAAGGAGAGGGATATGCTGCCACCGTCCATACGCGATTGCGTTTCTATCTCCTTGAGTCCTGCCACCTGCGAGAGTTCGTAACGCATGGGGGTTATCATCTGTTGCTCCACCTCACTCACCGATGCTCCGGGGTCGGACATCTGTACGGTGATGCGGGGGATATCTATCTCGGGCATGAAAGATACCGGGATGTAGGTGAAGGAGAGGACGCCTACCGCCACAAGAGCGATGAGCACCATGGTGACGGCGATGGGGCGTTGCAGGAGGGTTTGTAGCAAACTTTTCATACGCTGCGTTAGGGTTTGTTGATTCGTACCTCGGTATCGTCCGCCAGATTCAGGTTGCCGGAGGTGATGACGATATCGCCTTCGTGGAGTTCGGTCTCCTTCTTTTCACATCCGGTGATGGCGTATTGGGTGAGGTTGCTGTAGAGAATGTCTACATAGGTCCACACGGCACGCTTGCGTTCGGCATCGTAAAGGAAGACTACGTGGTAACCGTCGCGCTCTATCACGGCATCTTTGGGGACGACAAACATACCGGGCACGGCATCTTCTACCGTGACACGAACGTTCATTCCGTCCATCAGAGACTTGGAGGTGTTCTTGATGCGGGCTTTGAGGGTGACCAATCCCTTATCGTCTACCGTAGGGTTGCACTCGGTGACGGTGCCGTCGAAGGTTTCTTCTTCGTGAACAAAGGGGGTGATCTTCACCACCTGTCCGTTGTGTATAAAGGAGAGTTCGGCTTCGAGTATCTTGAATTCTACATCGAAGAAGCTATCGTCCAAAAGTGTGGCAAACTTATTTCCTACTTGATGGGCACGGGCTTCGAGGTTGGCGATGCGTCCGCTAAAGGGGGCACGCAGTTGACAATCGGCCAAGGCTTTCTGTGCTGCTTCCAGCTGATACTTGGAGCTGTAATAGCCGGAGGTAATCTCGGCACGTTGCAGCACATCGGCGGGGACATTGGTGAGGGTACCATCGTAACCCAGACCTATGAGCTTGTCTTGCAGTTCCACCTTTGCCTTTTCCAAATCGTGCTTGGCTTTCTCCAATTCGGCGGACTTGTCACGGGTGTCGGCCACGGCGAGTATCGCTCCTTGGGATACCCACTGACCGTTCTGTACATTGACCGACTGAAGAATCTCACCCGACTTGGGACATTGGAGGTCGGCTCGGCGAATGGCTGCCAATCGTCCGTTGCAGAGCAACTGCTTTTGGAAGGTTTGTTTGTGGAGGGCGAGGGTGTCTACATCGGCAACACGTTCCTCTTGTTGGTCTACTGCGGTGGCAGACTCCTCTTCGGTATTCTTCTTGCAACCCGTCAACAACAGGACGAGGGCAAGGGTGATGTATAGAGTTGGTTTCATGTGGTTTCTATTTTATCAAACGGTCAAAGTTAACTTCTATATCTCTATGATTTATCCAGTCGTACAGTGTAGACTTCTGCAGACTATAGTAATCTTCCCAGAAAGTTTGGAGTTGGGTGATGTACTGCGCACGGGCTGTCTCGAGTTCCTGTTGGGCGGTATTGAGGTCGGTCACGGTTACGGCACCCGTTTCGAAGCGCTTGCGGGTTATCTCATAGCGCTCCTCGGCTATCTCCTGCGCACGCTGTGCATCGCGACATTGGTTGGGTTGGGCGTTGAACTGCAACACCTTCTTGCGCAACTCTTGAACATAGTCCAGGTGAGCTTGTTCCAGTTGGGTGCGGGTGACATCCAGTTGTGCCTGCGCCATCTTTACTTTTCCGCGACTAACGCCCCAGTCAAATATGGGGAGGGTGAGGGTGAGACCTATAATCTCATTGTCCTGCATACGTTGGTAGGCGGCACTGAAGGAGTTGGCACTCTGGGTGAATCCCACCTCGCCGGTCAGAGTCATCTGGAAACCTCTTCCCGCCTTCGCCTCGGCGAGCGATTTCTCGGCTTCGAGCATCTGCTGGCGCTGTTCCAGAGTGTGAGAGGAGTTGCTGATGGCTTTCTGCAATACCTCGCTTATGTTTACCTCCACTCCGGGGATGGTATAGGGTGGTACAAGGGTGGCACCTTCGTAATCGGAGATGCGAAGATAGGAGAAGAGTTGATACATCTTATCCTCAAGTTCCAATTTGTTGGTGTTTACCGCCACACGGGCATTGAGCAGGGAGAGTTCCAATTGCAGGACTTCGCTCTTGGTGGTGGTGCCCAATTTCAACCTATCCTGCGCCATCTTGAAGAGGGTTTCACGATCTTGCAAGGTGGAGATGCTCTGTTTGTAATCGGACTGTGCACTGAGGACATTAAAGAAGAGAGTGGAAACCGACAGGGTGATATCTTGCATGGAGGCTAGATAGGTCTTCTGCGCCACTTGGTATGCTACGGGGGCAGTCTTCTTCTCCCACTTGAGTGAGTTGAATGCTCGGAAGGGTTGGGTGTAGTTGACACGCAAGGGTTGGGAGTTATAGGTGGTTTCCTTGTAGGTAAACTGGTCGAGTCTGTACAAATAGGACTGCAAGGAAACCGTACCGCCGGTGGCGGCTATCTGCTGCTCCACCGAGAGGGTGAGACTGTTGGCGAGGGAGTTGTTGTCGACGTATGCCACACGACCGTCGTCAAAGTTGCGGGCGGTAACGAGGGAGTGGTCGAAGGAGCCTACCGTGCCGCTGAGTGAAACGGAGGGTAACAACTCGGCTTTGAAGGAGCGATACGTCCAGTACGCTGCCAGGAAGGTGAAGCGTGCCAACTGGGCGTCGTAAGAGTTTTCCTGCGCTATGCTTATGGCATTGTCCAGAGTTACCTGCTGCGCACGTGCCGAGTAGGTACTGTGCAGGAACAGCAGCATCAGTATACAAATACGTATCTTCATAAGATTATACTTTCGTTTGTTTTTCGTTCGTAAGATGTCCTCATGGAACGGTGATGCAAAGGTAAGCATAAAATACGAAACAGCAAAGCAAACAACAAAAAAAAGAGAACACCCTTGTGAGATGTTCTCCTTTGCGCTTCAAGATGGGC
>CAYOKO010000152.1:0-4756 GCA_964404555.1 uncultured Bacteroidaceae bacterium
AAAGTTGAAATCAAAGAAAAATGAGTAACGAAATACAGAACATAGAACAAACAGATGGCAACAGTAACGAGACGAACCGCATTTCTTGCATGAAGTACCATCTAATCACACCTGTGGTTTCATAACGATAAAGACTCTTAATATTTTTTCATGTTCGTTTCATGTCCGTTTTGTGCCCGACCTGTTTCGGAGTTCGCATATACCGTTGCCTTCATTATAAATGCTACAACGGAATATTGCGGTTCACGTGTTCCTGCTGCAGTAAGTTCTCGACACATACGGTCTACTCCTTTGCCAAACTCCTTTACATAATTGTAGACTTTAAGATACTCGGCAATCTTTGGGTTACGAGAGAAGTGGGTGTGACGTATATTATCTGTGCGAACGATACCCGGCAGCTTGCCCGGTGTTTCAAAAACCATACGGTCGTCGAACATTTTTATCTGAATCTCCGTTCCTTTTATGCTATAATTGCGATGACAGCAGCTATTAACGACCATCTCTTGAATCACGAACTTGGGGTATTCGCGATCTGTACGGAAGAGATCGTTTTCACCAAGATAAGAATGTTCCTTTGTTTGGGTTTCGAGATATTCTATTGTCTTTTGTATCTGGTTGAGAATGCGTCCTTCGAAGGTTACATTTTTGATGACATTCATTTCTCGACCTACCTTTTCCTCTGTTCCGGCATATCGAATGAAGCGAACTCTAGCACGCGGGAAGAATTTTTGGGGGTGTTTTCCAAAGAGTAGGATGCAAGCGGTACTAATTTGTGGCTGTCCATCCTTATAGGTCACAAAGTTCTTATTCTCTGTGAGATATTCCATAGGTGTCTTGCTGTATCCAATGTTTTTAATGTATGCTTTAACCTCATCCATATCTATGTCATCGAGATTTGCATCATACGCCGGACTGTCTTCATAATATCGTTCGCCTTTGTCATACATCAAACGCAGGCGTTCCTCAAAGGAGAGTTTTCGTGACTTATCACCTACTCTCCAAAATACTTCATCGGCTTGGTTGGCGTGGAGGCGTGGACTAGCCGGCACGTTGATTATCAATATGTGATTTTCCTTACCTTTGCTATCTATGCAGGGGAGATAGATGGTTTCTACATTCACTGTTGGAACACAAAAGTCAAATGGTGTGCGTAGTATTTCGTTGAGATGTACTTTATCTTGGTCAACGCCCTCTATGCGACGTGTTTTGTCGGAGATACCCACAGCTATCATGCCTCCATCGGCATTGGCCATTGCTACAATGGTTGTGGCAAGAGCTTTGGGTTCTATGTGGATGCTTTTGCAATCAAACGTCTGCCCTTCGGGCATTTGACATAGTTCTTCAATTGTATATCTCATATTGTTTTTAATCAACTTTAATTTCAGTTCTTGCAAAGTTACTGATTTTTCCGGATTGTGAGGCTATTTTACACTAAAATATTGCGAGTCGACTCTACTTTTTAGGGCAATATATACTTTATCCTCTTAATTCACAGCTTTCGAGACGTGGAGAAGTTCTTTACCCTCTCCCTCTAAAAGACTTTTTCGCTCCTCCGCTCACGGGTTTCCGGAAATTCCATGCCTCCTATACAACCTCCGTGTAGATAGGTTTTTCAACGTGCTGGGGTGTGTTATATTAATAAGGTATATGGGGGCTTTTGAACATATTTGAAAACGATTACTAAGAGAAATTTGTCTTTTAGTGCTAAAAATATTGATGTTTTCCTTTAAAATATTTGGAATTTTTCCAAAACCTTTTTATATTTGCATCGGACTACCATAGCTCCGTATATCAATTTGCCAGGGTGAGATTCGTTCTCTCATAGCAATAGAGCGGAGGAAAGCCCACGCCGTTCGTGGCATATAGTGGGTGGGAAAGGTCTCCATGGACGACTTACATTATAGGAAGGATATTTAGAGATGCAGAATTGCTGCAGATGTGAATAGTGGAAGAAAGTACACTATGGAAGACGATGCCATCTGTTTACAGTGGGCAAGAAGGTAACTGGTTGAGAAAAATAATTCATAGACTCCGCAATACAATAATATAATGAAACTTATAAGTCTTTTTTCCGGTGCCGGTGGTCTTGATAGAGGCTTCCATAACGCAGGTTTTCAAACGGTTGTAGCAAATGAGTACGATCCTAAAATTTGCCCTACCTTTAAGGCGAATTTTCCGGATACACACCTTATTGAAGGAGATATACGTAATGTGAAGGAGAGTGAGTTCCCGGAGCAGATTACGGGCGTTATTGGTGGACCTCCTTGTCAATCCTGGAGCGAGGCTGGTAGTCTTAAGGGTATTGAGGATGCTCGCGGTCAGCTGTTTTATGAGTACATAAGAATCCTAAAGGCTACTCAGCCACTATTCTTTGTGGCAGAGAACGTGTCCGGTATGTTGGCCAAACGTCATTCCGAAGCAGTAACCGGCTTTATGCGTTTGTTCGATGAGGCTGGATATGATGTGAATTTGAAGATGCTAAATGCCAACGATTATGATTGTCCGGAGGATAGAGATCGTGTGTTTTACATTGGATTCAGGAAGGATTTAAACATTCATGACTTTGAATACCCTCTCCCTTGCGAGCATAAGCCTACTTTGAGAGAGTATATTTGGGATTTAAAAGATAATGTCATTCCGGCAAAGGAACACAATAAGACCAATGGAAATAAGTGTGCCGTTCCCAATCATGAGTATTTTATAGGGAGCTATTCACCAATCTTCATGTCTCGTAATAGAGTCCGTTCTTGGGACGAACCCGGATTTACCGTACAAGCGAGTGGACGCCAATGTCAGTTGCATCCGCAGGCTCCGAAGATGATAAAGGTTGAGAAGAATGAACAAATCTTCGTCCCGGGTAAGGAACATCTCTATCGCAGGATGTCTGTACGTGAGGTGGCACGTGTTCAAACCTTTCCGGATAATCATGTGTTCCTTTACACGGATGTAAATATGGGGTATAAGATGATAGGTAATGCTGTCCCCGTAAATCTTGCTTATCATGTTGCACTGAGTATTCGTGCAGCTCTCGATAAACATGGTATAAATTATCAAGACTAGGAATGAAGTATTTCTTTTGATAAATGGCAAGAATAATTTGCAAAATTCCAAATCCCGTTGTATCTTTGCAGGAGAAATCAGAAATACTCTACAGATGATGGAACAAGAACCTAAATATCCCGTAGGAGAGCAGAGCTTCGAAAATATACGTCTCGATGGTGCTGTGTATGTAGATAAGACAGAACTTATTTATAAGTTGACGCATACATATAGGATGGTTTTTTTGAGCCGACCACGTCGTTTCGGTAAGACACTCCTTACTCAAACCATGGAATGCTATTTTGAAGGACGCCGAGAACTCTTTACCAATCTTGCTATGGAAAGGCTCGAGAAAGAGTGGACTAAATACCCCGTAATAAGCTTCGATTTCGGTAATGTAAAAGGGTATAATATGCCCGGATTGATGCGTAAAATAAGTAGGCAGTTGGCGGGATACGAGGCTATATATGGAAGAGATTCGGAGGATGTAACCCCCGGGGATCGTTTCTTTACTTTGATTCAAAGAGCTTACGAAAAGACGGGGCAAAAGGTTGTGGTTCTGGTAGATGAGTACGATACTCCATTGTTGGAAGTATTGACGGATACGGAAAAGATGGCTGAAGTTCGTGACGTAATGCGAGATTTCTACTCCCAGATTAAATATGGTGCAAAGTACATCCGTTTTGCCTTCATGACCGGTATATCTACTTTCTCACAGTTGGGAATGTTCAGCGAGCTGAATAATCTCAGAAATATTACGAATGATAATGAATATGCTTCCCTCTGCGGTATTACGCTCCCGGAATTGAAGGATAACTTCGGATATGGTATTCGTAAGTTTGCCGAACAAGAGGGCTGTACTTTCGATGAAATGGTAGAAAGACTCCGTGAACAGTACGATGGGTACCACTTTACGAGAGGTATGGTAGATGTCTTTAATCCGTATAGTCTGTTGAATGCTTTCTCGGATTGCGAATTGAATAGCTATTGGTTCCAGACCGGTACACCAGCGTTTGCTATTAATATGCTGAAGGCACACAAGGGGGAGTGGAACCTCGATATAGAAAATATCGAGGGACTGGAATCCATGGTATCGTCAAAATTTAATACGCCTTTGGAAAATGCTCGCGGACCTATACCTTTTCTCTATCAAGCGGGGTATCTCACGATAAAAGAGTATGTAAAGGAGGATGATATGTACGTCCTTGGTGTACCCAATACAGAGGTGCGTTTAGGACTGATACAGAACTTGATTCCGCTGTATTCTGCAATGAATCCGGATGATACGGTGGGGGTGGCTCGTAGAATGTCGAATGCACTGAATCGAGGTGATTACGATACGGCTCTTCGTTTGGCACAATCTTTCCTCGCAGGTGTTCCTTTTATGCCGGGAGAGAAGGACATTATGGCGGATGCCTTGCGCAGAGAGTTGTATTATCATAAGATTATCTTCACTATCTTTAGTCTGCTACACAATGGTGCACACGCACAGGTTCATCAGGCGGTGGGTATGCCGGATATCGTTGTGAAAACCCGTAAGTACATCTATGTTATAGAGGTAAAACTGGATTCCACTCCAAAGGTTGCGCTGGAGCAAATAGAGGCGAAGCAATATGCCGTTCCGTATGCTATGGATGGAAGGGAAATCATAAAGCTTGGCGTAAACTTCTCCTCCGAAACACGCACCATTGATGCGTGGGAGAAGGGGTGATGTGTG
>CAYOKO010000153.1:0-4598 GCA_964404555.1 uncultured Bacteroidaceae bacterium
TACTTTTGCGGTGTGTAATTTTAAAAAAGATAGACCGTGAAAAGAGTTTTAGTAACAGGCGGCGCAGGTTTTATAGGAAGTCACCTCTGTGCACGCCTACTGAAAGAAGGTTGTTACGTAATCTGTCTCGATAATTTTTTTACCGGACAGAAGATGAATATAGAGCCACTACTGGGGAATCCCAACTTTGAGCTGATGGTACACGATGTGATAGACCTGCCGGACCTCCCGGTAGCGGAAATCTACAACTTGGCATGTCCGGCATCGCCGATACACTACCAATACAACCCCATCAACACCATGCGTACCTCCATCTGGGGCGCCTACAATGCACTGACGCTAGCCATGCGCTACAACGCCAAGATATTGCAAGCTTCCACCAGCGAGGTGTACGGCGACCCCTCCATCTCTCCGCAACAGGAGGACTACTGGGGACACGTAAACCCCATAGGACCACGTTCCTGCTACGACGAGGGCAAACGTGCGGCCGAGACCCTGATGGTGGACTTCCACAGACACCGCAAGGTGCGCAGTAAGATAATACGTATCTTTAATACGTATGGACCCAATATGTCCGTAAACGATGGTCGCGTAGTGTCCAACTTCATCATCCAGGCACTGCAAAACAAGGACATAACCATTTATGGAGATGGCTTGCAAAGTCGCAGTTTCCAGTACGTAGACGACCTGATAGAAGCGATGATACGTGTCATGAACGATACGGACGACGACTTTATGGGACCCGTAAACATAGGCAATCCGGGTGAGTTCACCATGTTGGAGTTGGCACAGAAGGTACTGGCAAAGATACCGGAATCCACCTCAAAGATTGTGTACGAACCGTTGCCGCAAGACGACCCCCGTCAGCGTCGTCCGGACATAACCCTGGCAAAGCGCATACTCAAGTGGGAACCCAAGATACTGCTCGACGACGGACTAGACCAAACCATCGCCTACTTCCGTCGCATACTAGAGCTACGCGAGCAGTGCAAGAATATGTAAGCCGAAGAAGGAAAGATAATCCGGAAGCCCCCGAATTATCTTTCCTTCTCCTTATTAAATATAAGCTCCTCCGGAAGTTTGATTAATTTGCGGTTCGGTCCCACCTTCTTGAACGCCGCCCCCTCAATCTGTCGCAGATGGAAGCAACTATCCGCCTCCAGTTTCAGCGTCGCCTTCTGCGTCTCGCTCCCCAAATCGTTGGAGAAAGTCAGCGTCGCCTCCCGCTCATTCTTCACCTTGCAACTCGTAACCACCCACAAGTTATAGATACCCTTGCCCGACATATAACCATTCATAGGACCAAACATCTCCATATCCGGAACCATGATGGAAGCATCGTACAAATTTATGACCAACTCAATGTTCGCCTCTTTGTCCAGTAATTTGCAGTCGAACGCCCTTTCGGCGTACAAACCCTGCATCAAAAGTGTCAAGACACCCGTAAGTATGAATCTTTTCATAATCTTTTGTCGTTAGGATTAATTCGGGGGCAAATTTATGTAGAAAAGTCGCAACAAAAAAGTTTTAGAGGTTAATAACGGTTAAGTAAGAATATAAAACCTACGATTTTAGTGTATTTAGACCTCAAATTGTCGAAAAATATCGTAAAACTGTTCCGAAGTTCATTTTTTTTTGTATATTTGCGGCAGATATAAAACTGAATAAAGGAATATGTTGAACGGTAAATTATTTCCTAATTACATTATAGAGGCAAGTTGGGAAGTATGCAACAAGGTAGGCGGCATCTACACCGTGCTATCTACCCGGGCAAAGATTCTTCAGGAACAGTTGAAGGATCATGTCCTGTTCATAGGCCCCGATTTCGGCGCTGAATGCGAGAACCCCCTCTTTAAGGAAAGCAAACCTCTGCTCTCCAAGTGGAAGAAGCAGGCACAGACAGAAGGTTTGATAGTGAGAATCGGAAGATGGCAAATACCGGGAAAACCCATCGCCATATTGGTGGACTTTAAGCCTTTCTACGCACAAAAGAATGAAATTTATGGCAAAGCATGGCAAGATTTCGGGCTGGATTCGCTCCACGCTTACGGCGACTACGACGAGGCAAGTATGTTCTCGTTTGCAGCCGGAAAGATTGTAGAGAGTTTTTGTCGCTTCCAAGTGAGCAAGAAGGAAAAAGTTGTGTATCAAGCACATGAGTGGATGACCGGACTAGGCGCCCTCTACGTGCGCAAGCACTGTCCGCAGGTAGCCACCATCTTCACTACCCATGCCACCAGCATAGGTAGAAGTATAGCAGGCAACAACAAGCCCCTCTACGACTATCTCTTTGCCTACAACGGCGACCAGATGGCACGTGAGCTGAACATGGAAGCCAAGCACTACGTAGAGAAAGTTACGGCACACAACGTAGACTGCTTCACCACCGTAAGCGAGGTGACAGCACGCGAATGTCGTGAGCTGCTCAATGTAGAGGTACAAGAGATACTGATGAACGGCTTCGATATGAGCTTTGTACCCGAGGGCAACGCCTTCCCCAAGGCAAGAGAAGTGGCACGCCAACGCCTGTTGCGCATAGCCAACTGCGTCACCGGATGCACCTTCGACGATAAGGAAACGGTGCTCGTAGGCATCAGCGGACGCTATGAGTTCAAGAATAAGGGAATAGATGTGTTCATGGAAGCCCTGAACAGACTCACCCAAAACAATACGATGAAGAAGCAAGTACTCGCCTTCATCATGGTACCCGCATGGGTAGGCAATGTGCGTAAGGACCTGGCAGAACGCCTGGAAACCGACCACGTGTACGACACACCGCTCTGTTCGCCCATCTTTACACACGACCTCTTTAACTGGAACGACGACAGGGTGATATCCACCATGAAGGCGTTCGGGATGTGGAACGAGAAGCAGAAGAACGTAAAGGTACTCTTCGTCCCCTGCTATCTGGACGGTCGTGACAACGGCATCAACCTGCACTATTACGACACGTTGATAGGTCTCGACCTCACCGCCTATCCATCCTACTACGAACCCTGGGGATACACCCCCACCGAGAGCGTAGCCTTCCACGTTCCCTGCATCACCACCGATCTGGCAGGCTTCGGTCAGTGGGTGAACAGTATGAAAGGAGCCGAAGGAACCCTACAGGACGGCGTACGCGTGATACACCGCACCGACTACAACTACTCCGACGTGGCAAATGCCATAAAGAGCACCATAGAAGAGTTTGCCAACCTGTCCCCCGAGGCTGTAGAGACGATACGCAACAACGCCTTCGCCATAGCCGAAAAGGCACAGTGGAAGAACTTCATTCAGTACTACTACAATGCCTACGACATAGCCCTACGAAAGGCAGCCGAGCGCACGAAGAAGTAGTATGTATATATAAATAAGGAATAGATATTTTAAGTATAATAAAGAAGAGATTATGAAAATTAGAACAAGTAATGCGAATACACCCCCATGGAAAGAGGTGTCCGTACGATCTCGAGTACCCGAATCGTTGAAGAAACTCGACGAGTTGACCCGCAATATGTGGTGGGCATGGAACTATGAGGCACGCGACCTGTTTAGAAGTTTGGATCCGGAGATCTACACAGCCGTAGGTCACAACCCGGTACTCTTGTTGCAACGCATAGGTTACGACCGCTTGGAAGAGATGGGCAAAGACCCGGACATTCAGGCACAAGTAGAGAGCGTCTACAAGAAGTTCCGCAAATACATGGATGTAACCCCCAATACCAAACGTCCGTCCGTAGCATATTTCTGCATGGAGTACGGTTTGAATCAGGTGGTTAAGATATATTCCGGCGGTTTGGGAATCCTCGCCGGCGACTACATCAAGGAAGCATCCGACAGCAACGTAGATATGTGTGCCGTAGGTCTTCTTTACCGTTACGGCTACTTCACTCAGACCCTCTCTATGGATGGTCAGCAGATAGCCAACTATGATGTGCAGGATTTCAACAACCTGCCGATTGAACGCGTGTTGGATGCCAACGGAGACCCGATGGTCATCGATGTTCCTTACATCAACTACACCGTACACGCTTATCTGTGGCAGATTAATGTAGGACGTGTTAAGTTGTACCTCCTGGATACCGACAACGAGATGAACTCCGAGTTCGACCGTCCCATCACCCACACCCTCTATGGAGGCGACTGGGAGAACCGCATCAAACAAGAGATCCTCTTGGGTATCGGTGGCGTATTAGCACTCAAGAAGTTGGGCATCAAGAAGGACGTTTACCACTGCAACGAAGGACACGCAGCCCTCTGTAACGTACAGCGCCTGGTAGACTACGTAGCCCAAGGACTCACCTTCAACCAAGCCATGGAGCTGGTACGTGCAAGCTCCCTGTACACCGTACACACCCCCGTTCCCGCAGGTCACGACTACTTCGACGAGGCACTCTTCGGCAAGTACATGGGCAGCTACCCCGAGAAGCTGGGTATCAGCTGGGACGAGTTCATAGGAATGGGACGTATGAACCCCGAGGATCACGGAGAGCGCTTCTGTATGTCCACCTTCGCCTGCAACACCTGTCAGGAGGTAAACGGCGTGAGCTGGTTGCACGGAGAGGTATCCAAGCAGATGTTTGCCCCCATCTGGAAGGGCTACTATCCCGAGGAGA
>CAYOKO010000154.1:0-4534 GCA_964404555.1 uncultured Bacteroidaceae bacterium
TGCGCTATAATGCACAACAAAGGGCTACCTTCACAGGCAGCCCCTATTATATTTTAAGTATGTTATAAATTTGGAGAGAATTGAAACCTTTTTAAAAAGTCTCTGTTTTAAGAATCTTTTCCCCTTTATATTGTATTACGAAAGCATTCTACTTATCACTTTCTTTTACGTTCTCCTCACGGAGAGCTCGAAGAAACTCTTCGTCTATCTGACCCGTGATGTCCACAATCTTAAACAGACCGTTACCACACATCAGCACTACCAACTCCAGCACCACGCCATTCTTGCTCCGAGTATAGAGACTAACACCATTCTCATCGTTCTCGTAACATCGACGAAAACGGTTTGCGTTCTTCTGCAACAACTCACGCGCTTTGCTACAATATGCCGACACCGAACGGTCTATCATTATTATGCGGAAGCCATCAATCTTACTGAGAACATCCTCACGATTCGGTATCTTAATCTTATCGAGCATCTTGGTGGAAACCGTAATCACTTGCACCAAAGAGTCATTCTTGTATTCACGCTTGTAACGTGTGGCAAAATCCTGCGCCGAGAGCGACAGCACCACCGTGAGCATGACACATATCAACCATAATCTTCTCAACATCTCCACTACCCTCCCGAACAAGTTAGATGTTATCACCCTCGCCGGAAGTAGACGGTGTGGATTCGGGCTCCTCCGGTGCTGATACCGAAGAGGGAAGGATGGAGTCGATAGCGTTCTCCACCTGCAAAGCCTCCGATACCATATCCAGTGCCGAATTCACTTGGTCGCAAGCAACCTCGGGATCCGTGTACGTATCTTCGTACGTATCTGTCTCCTCCACGCTGCCTGTGTACATGGTGCGCTGAGCCACATTGCCTATGGTAAAGAGAATGGCCACTACTGCAACCGCCTTTGCCAATGGCATGAAACGGGATAAGAAGGTAATGCGATGCGCTTGCACTACCTTGGGTGCTTTACGCTCCTCCTCATCGATCATGGCCAATATCTTAGCATCGAAATCGCTGCCCAGCTCCATCTGCTGCTCTTGCTCCATATAGTCGAATGCGTCCTTGTAACAACGCAATGACTCCGGCAGCTCCTCCTGACGGAAGAAGAGACGCAGGATGGCTTCCTCCTCCAGGGAGGTTTCGCAACGCCAATAGCGCTCCAGCAACTGTTCGATATATTTATAGTCCATATTCATCTATTTCCTTATATTGTTGACGTATCTTCTGACGCGCACGGAAGAGATTCACCTTCACCCAATCTTCGGTGGCATTCATGATGGTGGCTATCTCCTTATAGCTGCGTCCTTCTATGTCTCTTAGATGCAATATCGTGCGCTGCGCTTCCGGGAGTTCGTTCAGCAGATTGTGTACCAGCTGTAGGCGTTCCTGTCGCACGAACTCGTCGTGCGGAGTGGGAGCATTGCTGCCGGTGGTCTCGCTGTCCTCGGAGGGCAATTCCAACGTCTGTGCGTCTTTCTTTGCACTGCGATCCAATGCGAGGTTGCGGCAAACGGTGAGACAGTAGGCTTCGATAGATTCTATCTCCTGCCACTGGTTTCGGTTGTTCCAAACACGTATCATGGTGTCCTGCACTACGTCCTCCGCCTCACCACTATTCAGCGTGATGCGGAATGCCAATCGGAAGAGTTTATTCTTGAGTGGCAATACGTGGGTTCTGAAACTGACCTCTTGCATCTCTATACGGATTGACGGATGAGGAGGGAAAAAGTTACACTAAAAGGGGAAAAAAATTATTTTTTTTCTTCAATGATGGTTCCGTGGGTTCCGTCTATGGCAGTTGCAAGGGTGATAATCACCTTACTTACACCACTTTCGATGGATTGGAATGCATTCTCGAGCTTAGGAATCATTCCGCCCTGGATGATACCTTTTTCTACATATTCATTGAACTGTGAGCGGCTGAGCGTGGGGATGACGCTGTTGTCATCGTTCTCGTCGAGCAGCACACCAGCCTTCTCGAAGCAGTAGATGAGGGTGACATCGAAGTTGCGTGCCAAGGCTTTTGCCGTTTCTCCGGCTATGGTATCGGCATTGGTGTTCAGGATGTGTCCCTGTCCATCGTGGGTGAGCGGTGCCATGACGGGAACCACTCCTTGCTGGATGAGTTGTGCTAGGAGGTCGGCATTCACCTGCTTTACGTCGCCCACAAAACCGTAGTCTACCTCCTTCACGGGACGCTTATCGGAGAGTATCACATTCATATCGGCACCGGTGAGACCGAGTGCGTTTACGCCTTTGGCTTGGAGACCTGCTACGATATTCTTGTTTACCAGTCCGCCATATACCATGGTTACAACGGAGAGCATATCGGCATCGGTAATGCGTCGTCCGTTCACCATTTTGCTTTCTATGCCCAGACGGGCAGCTATCTTGGTGGCACTGCGTCCACCGCCGTGTACCAATACTTTCTTGCCTTCAATCAGGGAGAAATCGTTCAATAACTGTTGCAGTCCGGCGGGGTCTTCTACGATTTTACCGCCCACTTTTACTACGGTGAGTTGCTCTTTCATTCTTGCAATAGGGTTCTTAGTTGGGTTACTACTTCTTTTACTTTGTCGCCATCGTGGAGCACCTCTATGGGGAAGGTGTAGAGGGCTTTACTGTAGTAGGGTTCGCGCTGGGAGAGGGAGTCTAGGATGAACTGCTTGAGTTCTTCGTCGCTCTTGCCTTTTATGAGGGGGCGTTCGGTGCGTCCCATGCGGAGGTGTACGCTCAGAACCTCGGGTGAGGCCTTGAGATACACGGTTTTGGCTTGTTGGTTCAGATACTCCATGTTGTCGAAGAAACAGGGGGTACCGCCGCCGCATGAGATGACTACGTTCTCGAACTCTGCCACCTCGTGGAGCATGGCGCGTTCTTTCTTGCGGAATCCCTCTTCGCCCTCTTGGGCAAAGATTTTGGGGATGGTGGTGTGGAAGCGTTCCTCTATGTACCAGTCCAGGTCATAGAAGGGTACATTCAGTTCGGAAGCGAGCACCTTACCCAGGGTGGTTTTCCCGGCTCCCATATATCCTATGAGTGCTATTCGTATCATTGGGTTATTTCTTACTGCGTGGTTTGCGGGTTTTAGTTGTTTCGCCCATCTTCTCTACCCACTCCAGACATTCGGTGTAGTCTAGCTCCATGACGCGTTCTGCCATGGGCTTGGAGAGGCGGTAATTCTTACCTTTGTAGGAGATGTAGGGACCGTAACGTCCATCACGAAGTTCCATATCTTCGTCTTCGTCGAAGCGTTTCAGGTGACTCTTCTTCTCCTGGTTGCGCTTCTCCTCGATGAGGGTTACTGCCTCGTTGAGGGTGATGTTCATGGGGTCGTACTTGGCGGGCAGGGATACATACTTCTTTTCGTGGAGGATGTAGGGACCGAATTTACCCATACCTATGGTGACGGGTTGACTTTCGTAGTCGCCCAACTTGCGGGGGAGTTTAAAGAGTTCTACGGCTTCTTCGAGGGTGATGGACTCGAGGGTTTGTCCGACCTTCATCTGTGCGAAGCGGGGTTTCTCGTCATCGTCGGCTGTACCTATCTGTACCACAGGACCAAAGCGTCCTATCTTGACGGATACGGGTTTGCCGGTCTTGGGATCGGTACCTAGGAGACGCTCACCGGCTTTGCGCTCGGTGCGGCGGTTGGCTGCGGCTTCTACCATGGGTTCGAAACGGTCGTAGAAGGTGTGCATCAGTCCGGTCCATTCCAGCTTACCTTCGGCTACTTCATCGAAGTCCTTTTCTATGTCGGCTGTGAAGTTATAGTCGATAATCTCTGAGAAGTTCTCCACCAGGAAGTCATTTACTACGATGCCTATATCGGTGGGGATAAGTTTACCTTTCTCCTGTCCGTAGTGCTCCTCGCGCTGTACCTCGGTGATTTCGCCGTTGCGGAGGGTGAGTACGTTGACGCTGCGTGTCTCGGCGGGACGATCACCCTTCTTTACGTATTCACGCTGCTGTATGGTGCTGATGGTGGGGGCGTAGGTGGACGGACGACCTATGCCTAGTTCCTCCAACTTACGTACGAGACCCGCCTCGGCGTAGCGTTGCGGACGCTGGGTGTAACGCTGGTCGGCTACCACTTGTGCTGCCTCCAGGGTTTGTCCCACGGTGAGGGCGGGCAGAAGGGCTGCTTCGGGTTCGCCGTCTGCTTCGTCGTCTACGGATTCGCGGTAGACCTTCAAGAAACCGTCGAACTTAACGACTTCTCCGGAAGCTACATACTGTTCCGTGTGTCCGTTGATGGATACCGTAACGGTGGTTTTCTCTATCTCGGCGTCGGCCATCTGGGAAGCGATGGTGCGTTTCCATATCAGTTCATACAGTTTGCGCTCGGTGGGGGTACCCTCTATCTTGGTGCGATCCATATAGGTGGGGCGGATGGCCTCGTGGGCTTCTTGTGCGCCTTTCACCTTTGTGTGGTACATACGTGGATGTACGTACTGTTCGCCCATGGTCTCTGCCACCACCTGTTTGCAGGAGTTGATGCAGAGGTCGGAGAGGTTGGTGGAGTCGGTACGCA
>CAYOKO010000155.1:0-4397 GCA_964404555.1 uncultured Bacteroidaceae bacterium
TGAACACCATCCCGGGCTTGCAGTACTACTGCATGACTCCGTACGATGCTAAGTTCACGGGTCTGCACATTTTGTTCCCTAAGGAGAATGTTGAGAATACTCTGGCAGAGTACTTGAGCAATAAGGGCTTGAAGCAGTTGCACACTGCCGAGACCGAGAAGTTTGCGCACGTTACCTTCTTCTTGAACGGTGGTCGTGAGGCGGCTTTCCCGGGTGAGGATCGTATCTTGGTGCCTTCTCCTAAGGTGGCTACCTACGACTTGAAGCCGGAGATGAGTGCCTACGAGGTGAAGGATAAGTTGGTAGAGGCTATCAAGGGAAATACCTACGACTTCATCGTGGTAAACTTTGCCAACGGTGATATGGTGGGTCACACCGGTGTTTACGAGGCTATCGAGAAGGCGGCTATCGCCATCGACCAATGCGTAAGCGAGGTGATTGAGGCTGCTAAGGCTGCCGACTACGAGGCTATCATCATTGCCGACCACGGTAATGCGGACAATGCCATCAACGAGGACGGTACTCCCAACACCGCTCACTCTCTGAACCCTGTTCCGTTCATCTATGTTACGACAAACAAGAACGCCAAGGTGAAGAACGGTGTATTGGCAGATGTTGCTCCTTCCATCCTGCACATCATGGGACTGGAACAGCCGAGCGACATGACCGGTAACAACCTCATCGAGGACTAAAAATATTCACCCCCGTCTTCCCTGCGGAGGACGGGGGCTTTATTCATATTATATATTAGTATTAACTTTAAAACTTAAAATCATGAGAAGGGAAGCCTTTAAAATGTTTTTGAAACCGGGCTGCGAGGAGGAGTATAAGAAACGCCACGCCGCTCTCTGGCCCGAAATGAAAGAGTTACTCCGCAACCAGGGAGTACGCAACTATTCCATCTATTGGGATAAGGATACCAACATACTTTTTGCCTACCAAGAGGTAGAGGGTGACGCAGGTTCTCAGGACCTGGGTGACAACCCGTGGGTGCAGAAGTGGTGGGCATATATGGCAGACATCATGGATACCAATCCGGATAACTCCCCCATCTCCATCCCATTGGACGAGCGTTTCCACATGGATTAACGCCCCCCCCGAAGAAGAATCAATCAACAACCCATGGCCCATCTCCCCTAAAAAGGAGTGGGCTTTTTTAGTTCTTATAGGCTCGCTTACTCAGTACGGCATAGGCTATCAGCACGGCACTGCCGGTAACAATCCAGGAGAGCGGATACACCGTCATAAGGATATCGAAGGAGTGGAAATAGGGATCTACCGTAAACACCCATAGCAATCGCAGCACACAAGTACCGAATATCGTCAGCACCGCCGGTGTGAGCGAGTAACCCAGTCCGCGCAAACAGCCGCCACTAATCTCGTACGACGATGCCAGCACCTGGAACAACAGCACATGACACAAGCGGATGGAAGCATAATATGCCACCTGCGGGTCGGAGGTAAAGAGCGATATCACGCCATAACGGAAATAGACCAACAAGCATCCCAAGCTACCGCAGCACAAGAACGCCAACAGCATACACAAGCGGAACACCTTCTTACATCTTTCTATATTCCCCGCACCATAGTTCTGACCCGTAAAGGTAACGGCGGCTTGCACAAACGCCGTCATCACCAGGTAGGTGTAGGACTCTCCGTTCTGTGCCGTAGCGGATCCTGCCACCGCTGCCGAGCCGTAACTGTTCACGGCCGACTGCACAAACACGTTAGACACGGAGAACACCGTAGCCTGCAATCCTGCCGGCAAACCTATCTGCAATACCTTCTTCAACTCCGGTTTGGAGATGTAGAGGCGACGAATATCCAATCGGTAAGGATCACTCTCGTGACTCATAAAGTAAAGAATCGCCCCGGCATTGATGATGTAGGACACCACCGTAGCAATAGCCACTCCCGCCACACTCATGTGGAAACCCACTACGAGCAGCACATTGAGCACCGTATTCACCACGCCGGACACCAACAGGATGTAGAGCGGTCGCTTGGTATCGCCCATACTGCGTAGCACAGCGGCGCCGAAGTTGTAGATCATCATAAAGGGGACTCCCACAAAGTAGATGCGCAGGTAAAGGCACGCCAGGTCTATGACATCCTCGGGGGCGGCCATCATCTCTAGGATGGGACGGGCTAGGAAGAGTCCTACAAACATGAGGAACACGCCGCTCACCACCGCCACCAGCGTGGAGGTGTGTATGGTGCGGCGTATGCCGGTCTTGTCACGCTGACCTATGTAGTTCGCCACAATCACGTTGACGCCTACCGATATGCCTACGAATAGGTTGATGAGCATATTGATGACGGATGAGTTGCTACCCACCGCCGCCAGTGCCTCGCGTCCGGCAAATTTGCCTACGATGGCTACGTCAGCAGAGTTGAAGAGCTGCTGGAGCATACTGCTTATGGCCAGCGGAATGGCAAAGAGCAGTATCTTGGTGAACAGATTGCCTTGGAGCAGGTCTGTTCGCTTATTCTGTTTATCCTTTATTTCTTTCATCTTTTTGCGACTGCAAAATTACACAAAAAGGTCGACATTTCTCTGCAAAAGTTCGGTTAATTCAATTATTTTGCGTAAGTTTGCGTTCATTTATAACGCAATCATCCTTTTATTATGAACGTACGTATAGAAGAAAGCTGGCGCAACCAACTGCAAGAGGAGTTCGACAAACCCTACTTCCGGGAGCTTACGGATTTTGTACACCGTGAGTATGCGGCGGGTACTTGTTACCCGCCGGGACGACAAATTTTCAATGCGTTTGAGATTTGTCCGTTTCACAAGGTGAAGGTGGTGATTATAGGGCAAGATCCGTATCATGGACCGGGACAGGCCAACGGTCTTTGCTTTTCGGTGAATCCGGGGGTGCGCATTCCGCCCTCTTTGCAGAACATCTTCAAGGAGGTTCACAACGATATGGGTACGCCTCTGCCGCAGAACGGTGACCTCACTCGCTGGGCGGAGCAGGGTATTCTGCTGCTCAACGCTACTCTTACGGTGCGGGAGCACCGGGCGGGTAGCCACCAGAAGCATGGTTGGGAGACGTTCACGGATGCGGTCATTCGCAAGTTGTCGCAGGAGCGGGAGCATCTGGTCTTTATTCTGTGGGGGAGCAATGCCATACGTAAGGGGAGTGTGATTGATACGTCCAGGCATTTGGTGTTGCAATCGGTTCACCCCTCTCCTCTCTCTGCTTACGCCGGGTTCTTTGGCAATAACCACTTTAGCAGAGCCAACCGGTACTTGCGTGAACATGGGCAAACCGAGATAGTGTGGTAAGGGGTGCAGCGGGCATCCCTTCTCTATATATAAAAGGTGTAGCTCCTGCCTGGCACAAATCTTACCACAGGCAACCTGCGAAAAGGCTTTTCGAAAAGATTATACAACGACTGTAAAGGTACTTCTAGAGGTCGTTTTAACAATTCTCTCGAGCATCGCTATAAAACGACAGACGAATGGCATAATTCTGACGTTTTCCTTACAGTCTCTAAACCAACATAGTTGCAAGAAAAACGCAAAAAGTCGTTCTATTTTTGAAAAACCGGACTGAATTTTCCCGTTTCTTAAAAAAAAGAGGCAAAATTCCATAATTTTACAAAGAAAACATTGACAAGATAGAAAGAAAGTGCTACATTTGCCTTCAGAAACGTAAACAATACTAAAAAGTATAACAAGGTATGGAGTATACGACGAACTTATGGCATGAAGCACTTTCCGCGCTGTCGGAGGACGATAGAGACTACTCTATCGGCAAGCAGGTGTTGCATTTCCTGGAGGACGACCGCATCTATCTGGAAACAGATTTGTCGCTCACCCGGTTCTGTTCTATGATCGGTACCAATACCACGTACTTTTCGAGCGCCATCAATCACTGCTTCGGCTGCAATATGCGGCATCTCATTAATTGGTATCGCATACAGTACGCCAAGGTGTTGCTCAAACAGAATCCTCGTCGCACAAGTGACCTTCCCAGGGCATGCGGCTTTGCGAGCAAGAGTGCCTTCTACATCTCGTTTAAGCAGATGGAAGGAATGACGCCCATCCAGTTTATTGCTCTCCACTGCAAGGATTCGCCGGGGGGCAACCTAGCGCACGCCGAGGATAAAGTCCTCTCCGGTGCCTATAGGAAACGAGACTATTAAACAACAACCGTTATTAAGAACTAAACAAATCAGTACGAAACAGAAAGCTTGATACCTATATGCGATGTGCTACTCTAGGAGCGGCTGCGCAAACAAATAGTTGACAAACAACAATTAGGAAAATATAATTTACTAACTTTATAAATTTAAGTTCCAATTTATGAAAAAGAATTTTCTTTACACTGTACTCCTCGGTACGCTTGCGCTAACGACCGCAGGAACAGTTACGAGCTGTAAAGACT
>CAYOKO010000156.1:0-4285 GCA_964404555.1 uncultured Bacteroidaceae bacterium
ACAACGATCCTTATTATTATAATATGGCGCTCAACTTCTGGAACTTCATGCAGGGCAGATATCGCTATGCCATGGGGGGTGTGGGCAACATTGAGATGTTCCGTCAGCCGTACTCTCAGATTATGAGTATGTGTACGAATGTTACGTCGGATGGTAGCCGTAATCTCTTCCCTATGCCGGAGATTAACGAGACGTGTTGTGCGTACAACCTGGCTAAGCTGAGCAAGGAATTGAACTGCTTCAATCCGGACGATGCGCATTACATGGATTATTACGAGCGTTTGCTGTCCAACCAGATTGTGGGGTCGGTGGATCCGCACCACTATGGGGTGACCTATCAGTATGCGGTGGGTCTGGATGCGTCCAAGCCGTTTGGCAACGAGACGCCGCAGAGTACTTGTTGCGGTGGTACGGGGTCGGAGAACCATGTGAAGTACCAGGAGGCGGCTTACTTTGCGTCCGACAATACGCTGTGGGTATCGCTCTATATGCCTACTACGGCTACGTGGGATGCGCAGAAGGTTACATTGGAGCAGGAGTGTTCTTGGCCTGCCGAGAAGTCTACCATTCGTATCAAGAAGGGTTCGGGAACCTTTACGCTCAAGTTGCGTGTGCCTTATTGGGCTACGGAGGGATTCGATGTGAAGCTCAACGGCAAGTCCATAGCGTCTAGCTATCAGCCTTGTAGCTACGTAGAGATTCCTAAGCGTAAGTGGAGCAAGAAGGATGTGGTAGAGGTGACTATGCCGTTTGGCAAGCACATAGACTTTGGTCCCGACAAGATGCAGATTGCGGCTACGGGTATGAACGAGACAAAGACGGAGTTCACGCCGCAGTGGGCGGGTGCGCTCATGTATGGTCCGCTGGTGATGTCTACCAACAATCTCCGTTCGTGGGACGAGGCTACGGTGGATATTAAATCGGACTTGAGCAACATAACGCTTTGTGGCAGCGATGGTAAGGAGGGTACGGATGGTAATGTGTACACCATGACGTTGCAGGGTCACACGTTCTATCCGGACTATTATAATAATGAGCACGTAACGCACTACCTCCGCATGAATGTGGAGAGTGACCCGAATGCTACGTTGTCCGACGATGTTAAGGAGTTGCTTTCTTCCGAGGGTATCAACAAGAGTGAGTTGAACGATGTGGTTCAGGTGGCTCGCAGTCGTAGGGATGCGCAGAAGGATTGGAACGATATGGCGGTGAAGGTTCCGGAGTATGCTCCGTGGGCGCCTAACGGTTTCAGTCGTATGATGGAGCAGTACGATAGGGCTATTCAGTTGCTCATGGCGTCGGATGCGGACTGTACGCAGGAGGATGTGGACAAGGCTGCGGCGTCGCTCAATGCGTGCATCAACTCTATGCGTCCGGGTAACCTGCCGGAGTTGGAGGATCTCAACGAGTTGCTTCCGCTCTTGAAGCGTGCCAAGGAGGCGAAGAATGCGTCGGCTTACAAGAAGCAGATTGATTATGCCGAGATGGTGGTTCGCTACGTGAGTGATGGTAGTGGTACCATGGATATGATTACAAAGGCTACCAATGAGCTGAAGAGGGTGCTGAAGTAAGAAAGCGTTTTATAAACATAAGTTTTGGGAGCAAACAACTCGGTTTCCGGGTGTTTGCTCTCTTTTTGTTTGCTGGCCTTGTGTGCATTTTGCGCAATGTAAAATATGCTTAACAACATAATATTAAGTTGCATTGTGTTAAAAGTGAAGCGTTTTTGCATACGAAGTGTTTTTTTTTGTTTATTTTTTGCGGATTTCATTTTCATCTTCTACTTTTGCTTCAGTTATTAGTGGACGTAGTTCCACATATTTTTCTAACATTTAAAGCAATTATAAATGAAAAAAATTACGCTACTTTTACTGGCTATCTGCCTGGTCACCATGGCAAGTGCCAAGGTTCTTCGTGTGAACAACATCACCGGAAGTACCGCTACGTACAGCACATTCGATGCTGCATACTCTGATGCAAAAGCCGGAGATACCATCATGGTGGATCCGTCTTCAACTTCCTACGGAGGTATCACCATCAAGAAGAAACTGGTGATTCTTGGTCCCGGATACTGGTTGATGGAGAACGGCATTGTACAAGAGGGTGGAGCGAATGCGGAATTTGGAGATGTTGTTATCAATGCAGAGGGTACAACGATTAAAGGTGTATATACGAAAGATATTACAATCTCAACAAGCAACGTAACAGTTATGAGATGTCACGCTAGCAATGTTTGGGTTGCAAAAGGAACAACGCATGGAGTTATACATCAAAATTTCGTAGAGAGCTACATACAAGGATACTACGAGGATATCCCATCCTACTACCAGATAACCAACAATATAATAAGATACAACGATGTAAGACAGTTTCAAAACAGTTACGTTGCTTACAACACATCAACTGGTCGCATATGTACTGATATGAAGAACTCAACCATTGAATATAATATTTATAAAGGAGATAAGGTTGAATCAGGAGGAAGCAATAATAGCACAAAACTCAACAAGCAAATAACAGACAGCGACATTGCAGATTTTTCCACCTACAATGCTATTGACTCCGACTACCAGAAAGTATTCGAAGAGCTAACGACCGAGCATGGAGCATTTGCCGGTGAAGATCCGTATGTAATCTCCGGAGTGCCCAGCGGTCCCGTTATTAAGGATGTCTCTACCCAAACCACCGTAGAGAAAGGCGACAAGTTAAATGTAACCATCAATGTAAGTATCCAGAAATGATAAAATTAAAGAAGTTACTCGCAGGAGTTGTACTCGCCACGATGGTAAATAACGGTACGGCAGATACAACCCATATAGAATACTTCTTCGACACGGATCCGGGATTTGGAAACGGTCTCACCGCCCCCATCACAACGACGGGCGGAACGCACAAATTCGATGTGGATACCAAAACGTTGGAAGAAGGATTACACCTACTCGGTGTGCGAGTTCAAGACAATACCGGTGTATGGTCACCCACACAGACGTTACCTGTCTTTATCATCAACGTAAAAGGTAGTTCCGTAACAAGAACCGAACACTTCTTCGATTCCGACCCGGGATATAGCAACGGTCTCACCGCCCCCATCACGACGACAGGCGGAACGCACAAATTCGATGTGGATACCAAAACGTTGGAAGAAGGATTACACCTACTCGGTGTGCGAGTTCAAGACAATGTCGGTGTATGGTCACCCACACAAACGCTACCTGTCTTTATCATCAACGTAAAAAGTAGCTCCGTAACAAGAGCCGAATACTTCTTCGATACCGACCCGGGATATGGAAACGCCGCGCAAGTCCCCTCCGTAACAGCAGGCGAAAACAGCTTCTCCATTCCATGCAATGAAGTATCGGGAGGTGCCCACGTGTTGAGCATACGAACCCAAGACGACAAAGGCGTTTGGTCCTACGTGCAGAGCCGTCCCCTCTACGTCTACCCCGATGTGGGTTTCGTAGTAACGGACATAGAATACTTCTTCGACAACAATGACCCCGGCATGGGAAAGGCACACCAAGTATCTGTCCCCGCCCAGTCACAAGCTACCGTCATGAACTTCCAGTTCGATGTATCACTCGACGACCTAACCACCGCCGGAACACACCAACTGAATGTACGTGCCAAAGGTTCCAACGGTCAATGGGGTACAGTAAGTTCCGAACCCTTTGAACTCCAAATTAAGGACGGAATAGCCTCCGTATCCTTCAACTACGGGTTCAGCGCACAGGCAGAGAACGCCGTCTGCACGCTAACCAAGAACGACGACAACCAGCTGGGCAACAGCAAAGTGGAAATCTTCACCACCTCCGGTCAGCTGGTATCCACCGCCGTTTGGAATGCGCAAGACAAATCCGTCAAGCTCCCCATACGCAGCAATCGAGGCACCATCCTCATTGTTCGTGTTACGGAAACCGAAGGAAACAAATATGCCGTAAAACGCATTGTTGTTAGATAATCCTACAACAAAACAAGGAAACTCCTGCATCAAAAGCCTTTCCTGCCATGAGCCCCGATGCAGGAGTTTTTATTCCCTACGCCCAATAAACGTTTAACTTATAAATAGAATGCTTATGAAAATTGAAAAATGCAACGTATCTTTCCTAGCAGGAAAAATACTGTATCTAGTACTCTTCTCCCTCCTGCTATCTGCCTGCGGAAGCAAAAACAGTGGCAGCATAGAGTATCTGCCCGCCAAGGTGGACAAAAACGACAAATGGGGCTTGGTATCTCCGGAAGGCGAAATGCTCATCTCCGATGAATACGAGACACAACCGTCGGCCGT
>CAYOKO010000157.1:0-4158 GCA_964404555.1 uncultured Bacteroidaceae bacterium
CTTTCTGTATCATTTCCTTGTGTCCGAATCCGAGCATAGGGAGATGATTCAATCCAGCCCAATAACCGCCTATTTCATCGAGGTTCAGGGTGTATTCATCCTTGTTTACGAGGGCGTAGTAGGCTACGGAGATAACGCGTTCGCCGGGATCGCGGTCAACGCTGCCAAACGCGCCTAACTGCTCCATGTATAGATCGTCTATACCGGTGAGTTCGGTTAGTACGCGCTTGGCGGCATCGTCCACACTTTCATTGGCACGAACGAATCCGCCCATCAGTGACCATTCTCCCTTGAAGGGGGCAAAGCTGCGCTTCTTGAGCAGCACCTTGAGCTCGCCTTCTTCGTAGCCGAAGATAATACAATCTACGGATACATAGAATTTGTCTTGTGAGGTATAATATTCGTTCATGTCTTTGTTCTTACCTTATTTAATATATAAGACTACCACAACAGGGCATACAGCAGTATGGTGATTACGGCGATACCGATGGTACCGTAGGTGTAACCACGGGTGGTAGTAAACAGGCTCAAATCGATTGGCAGAGCCTTCTCGTCACGCTTCTTGTCGGTGGCGTTGCTCTTAAGCCATACGGCATTGCAACCTACCAACACTCCGAAGAAGATGAAGGCTTGTACACCTATATCGTTCAAGTATGCGGTAAACTCGGTGCTGCTGCCCATAGCAATTACGATGAGGGCACCTACAATCATGATGATTCCGGCGCTGCCCAGTACGTTTGCCCAGAGCTTCATCTTGCCGCAATCCTCCTCGCTCGGCAGCTCGCAGCTCACGAACTTGTTGTCGAGGTAAGACACCAGGATGAAGAAGCATACCAGGATGATGAAGATGTATCCTGCACGGAACTGGAATGCCAGGTCGGGCAGTACCAACTTGAAGAGAACACCCATCGGGATGGTGAGGATGGCGGTCCATACGGCTGCCTTAGAGGAAGCGCGCTTCCACAACAGACCCAAACCGAATACGGTGATGATACCCGGATAGATGAAACCGGAGTACTCCTGAATGTACTGGAAGGCCTGGTCCAAACCACCGAGCAACGGCTTAACGGCGATGGCTGCGATGATAAGGGAGCAGAGTGCTACGAGACGACCTACATTTACCAATGTCTTATCCTTTGCACCGGGGTTGATGTACTTCTTGTAAATATCCATGGTGAACAGGGTGGAAGTACTGTTGAACATAGATGCCAAAGAAGAGATGATGGCAGCAGCCAAAGCGGCAAAGGAGAGACCCTTGATACCGGTCGGGGTGAAGTTGCGGATGAGCCATGGGTAAGCATCATCGGAGCGCTCAATCATACCCTGCAGGTTCATGCTGGCGAAGGTCTCCGGATTCTGCATAATATAGTATGCACATACACCCGGGATAACTACGATAAACGGAATCAAAATCTTCAGGAAACCGGCGAAGACAAGACCCTTCTTAGCTTCGTCTATGCTCTTAGCGGCAAGACCCTTCTGGATGATGTACTGGTTGAAACCCCAGTAACCCAAGTTGGTTAACCATACACCACCTACTACGGCTGCAATACCGGGCACATTGTTGAAGGCGCTCTGGTTGTGTGACTCTTGAATAATGAGGTGGAAGTGGGTGTCGTTGGCGTGGTCGCCTGTGGTGAGGTCGGTAAACATTGTACCGAAAGCACCCAGTGCATCGCTACCCAGTACCTTACCCATCTCGGAGAGGGCTACATAAGCGGTGATAAGACCACCACCTACGAGGAAGGTTACCTGCATAACGTCGGTCCATGCTACGGATGCCAAACCGCCATAGATGGAGTAAACACCGGCGATGACAAACAAACCGATGATGATGAGCATACGTACGGAAATGACGAGTCCGAAGATGCTAACCTCCAATCCTTGCAGACCCAAGATCTGTTCAATGGCGAGTGCTCCCAACCATGCTACGGATGTAAGGTTTACGAATACATAAAGGAATAACCACAGAATGGAGAATGCTAGACCTACACCATCGTTGTAACGTTCGCGCAGGAACTGCGGAATGGTGAAAATCTTGCGGTCAATCATAACGGGAAGTAGGAACTTACCGATGATAACCAGTGTGATGGCAGCCATTACTTCATACGCTGCAATGGCAATACCGTCTGCATAACCGGTTCCGGACATACCGATGAACTGCTCTGCAGAGATGTTCGCGGCTATCAGGGAGGCACCTACTGCCCACCATGTAAGTGTGTTACCTGCCAAGAAGTAGTCGGTTGCGCTCTTCTCTTCGCCGTCTTTTGTGCGGCTCAAGAACATGCCCAATCCCACCAGAAGGCAGAGGTACACAACGAGGATCACGAAGTCGATGGTTTCGAATCCCGATTGGCTAATCGCCTGTGAAATACTGTTCATTATTATTATTTGTTTTTAGGTTATTTCTTTACAGAGAACTTGAAGATACAGTGACTGTAATACTTCTCGCCCGGGCTTAGGAATGCTGATGGCCATTCGGGTTTGTTCGGGGTGTCGGGATACTTCTGGGTCTCCAAGCACATACCTGCGTGCTGCTGGTAGGTGATGCCTTTCTTGCCTTTCTCTACCATGGTGCCATCCAGGAAGTTACCTGAATAGAACTGTACACCCGGCTCGTTGGTGTAAACCTCTAACTGAATGCCTGTGACAGGAGAGTAAACGCGGCAAGCTACCTGGCTCTCGTCGCCCTGAGTATTCAGCACCCAGTTGTGGTCGAAACCGTTAGCGTTCTTAATCTGCTCGAATGAAAAATTCTTGATATCCTTAGCCAACTCGGTAGGAGTGGTGAAGTCCATCGGAGTTCCGGCAACCGGAAGAATCTCTCCAGTGGTCATATACGTAGTATCAACCGGGGTGAAGTTGTCTGCATTGATGTACAATACGTGGTTGGTGACGGGCTGTGTGGGGTCACCGTTCAAGTTGAAGTAGGAGTGGTTGGTCATGTTGATAACCGTCTTCTTGTCTGTGGTAGCTTCATACTTGATGTCGATAGCGTTGTCGGACGTAAGTGTGTACGTAACAACTGCCTCCACGTTGCCGGGGAAGTTGGCGTCTCCATCCTCGGAGTGCATGGTCATGGTGACGGTAGAGTCGTTGACCAACTTGCCGTCGTACACCTGGTATTGCCATCCTTGAGGACCACCGTGCAGACAGTGTCCGAAGTTGTTGGTTGGCAATTGAATGGAATCACCGTCGATGACGATAATACCCTTGTTGATACGGTTGGCATATCGACCGATAGCTGCACCGAAATCGCTCGGAGTATTGATAGTGTCCTCGTATGTTGTTACTTTGTCAAAGCCCAATACTACATCTTTGAAATCACCGTTTTTATCGGGTACATTGACGGATACAATACGTCCACCGAAATTGGTGATACATACTTCCATGCCATTCGCATTCTTCAATACGAACAGGTCTGTTTGTTTGCCTCCGAATTCACTCTTAAAGTCCTCCGGATTCAGTCCTGAATCGGTAAGATTCGTTGTCGTGGACTTGTTGTCGCAAGAGGCCATCATAGCAAGTGCCAATCCGGCTCCCAGCCCCAGTTTCTTAATTGTTTTCATACATTTTTTTAATTATTAGTTGTACGGTTAATTTATAATCTGCGTAAAAGTACAAATAATTTTCAATATAGAGGGTACTTTTTTTATGTTATATAGCATATAAGTGTCGAAAATACACTTTTAACCCCTTTTTTACCCTCAAATTAATGATTTTTGTGTCTTTAAACGGTGTAAATATCGTGTAAAAAGAGGTGGAAATGTCCGGAATGTGCTCTCTTGTTTTCCTCCCTACTCTTCTCTTTCTGTCGAGGGGAGTGCCCCGTGTATTTGCGAACTTGTGTTACGGTTAAGTTCAATAAAAATGGGTTCCGAACTCTTTTAAAGAACGGAACCCATATCTTCTTGTTATCGCTTTATGCTATTAGCAAAGTTTGCGGGCACCGTCGCCTATCACCACGTCGATGATGACCGGCTCCTTGCCATACTTCTCCTTGAAGCGTTTCTTTGCTGTCTCGGTGAAGTTCTTGTACAACTCATCGGCAACGAGGTTGATGGTACATCCGCCGAAACCGCCACCCATGATACGGGAACCGGTTACGCCACACTCCTTGGCTACCTCGTTGAGGAAGTCGAGCTCTTCGCAGGATAC
>CAYOKO010000158.1:0-4095 GCA_964404555.1 uncultured Bacteroidaceae bacterium
GGCGCAAAGGTATTCAAAACCGAATAAATAGCCTCGCGGACTTTGGGACGTTTACTGTATCAACCAAGTAGTCTGACACAGTGAGTCCGTCGACTTTCTGCATACCGATAGCCGTTTGCCACATCGCAGCACGTTCCTTTGTATCTGGTTCCCGGCTGCGGATATATTGTTCTAATTCATCATACTTCTCCATTGTAGTACTCCTAAAAATTATACACGGTTGATTCAAAGAAGTATGAACCCAACCGAGGTCAGAGTTTTAAATGACTAAAACTTCATCAACTCCTGATACAATCGCTGTACGGGAAGTCCCATGACATTGAAGTAGCTGCCCTCCAGACGAGTGACGCCTATATAACCTATCCACTCTTGTATGCCATAAGCACCGGCCTTGTCGAATGGACGATAATGCTCTATGTAGTACGTTATCTCCGCCTCCGTCAACTGCGCAAACGTAACGTGACTCACTACGCTGAAACAGTGCTGTTGCTGCTGTGTCGTAATGGACACTCCCGTAATCACTTGATGCGTGTTCCCCGAGAGCATACGCAACATACGACGAGCATCCTCTCCATCGTGCGGCTTACCTAACACTTCGCCGTCTATCCATACTATGGTGTCCGCCGTTATGATGAGGTCTCTCTCCCCCATCGTGGCACGGTATGCCTTGGCCTTGGCTTGCGCTATATAAAGGGGTATCTCCTCGGCCGACAGACCTGCCGGGTAGGACTCGTCTACTCCCTGCAACGTGCGCACCGTGAAGGGTACGTCTAGCCCTGCCAACAACTCCTTCCTGCGCGGGGAGTTACTGGCAAGGACTATATTGTATTTCTTTAAATTTTCCATCGTTTTTTACCATCCAAAAGCGGTACGATCCGCCATCCATTTACCTTGTGCACGCATCACCTGTTCCACGACATCGCGACCACACCCCTCGCCTCCTTTGGCGTGGCTTATGTAGCATGCTATCTGCTTAATCTCGGGTGCTGCATCGGCGGGACAACAAGGACAGCCACACGCTTGCATCACTTCGTAATCGGGGATGTCATCGCCCATATAAAGCACTTCTTCGGATTGTAGTCCGTATTTCTCCAGAAGCTCTTCGTAGACTTCTATCTTGACGCTACAGCCTAGACGCACTTCCTGACAACCTAGACCTACGTAGCGGGTGTAGACGGCTTCGGAGCGTCCACCGGTGATGATGCCCACCAGGAGACCCGCTTTCACGGCGAGTTGCATGGCATAGCCGTCCTTTATGCTCACGGTGCGCATGGGCACACCATCGCTATTGAGTACTATGGTAGAGGAGCTTAACACGCCATCTACGTCGAAGAAGAGGGCTTTTATCTTTTTTAAATCGTACGGAATCATATAATGTATGTGTTATTTCTTTTTCTGTGCCACTTCGTGGATGCGCTTGCTCATAAGTGCATAGATTTCTTGCATCTCGGGGTCGTTGGCGAGGAGTTGGCGTTGGGCTTGCATCACGTTCTCATCGTAGCGCACGGCGGGACCGGTTTGTGCTTGCCCGGGTGATAGGAAGTGTACCTTGCGGGCGGTTTCGTCTATCAGTGGTAGCATGACGTCGAAGTTGATGCCGGCGCGGCTTGTCAGCTCGCTTGCCATCTCGTAGCAGTGGTTCACGAAGTTACAAGCGTAGACGGCGGCGAGATGGAGGAAGCGACGGTGCTCGGAGTCCATGAGATGAATGCTTGTGGTTACGGTTTGTGCCAGACGAACCATATCGCGTTCCGTGGCGTCGTCTACGCCTTCTACGAAGCAGGGTATGGATTCGAATTCCACGTGGTGTGCTTTGCTGAAGGTCTGCATGGGATAGAGTACGCCGTAGCGGGTGGCTTTACCCTCGAACACGCTCATGGGGATGCTGCCGGCGGTGTGGACAAAGAGTGCGTCGTTGCGTCCGGGACAGAGGCGTGCTATGACTTCTTCCAGGGCTGAATCTTTTAGTGAGAGGATGTAAACGTCGGCCTCGTGGGTGACGTCTTCTACGGTGGTGGTGTAGGGGCATCCTAGGTCTTGTGCCAGATTGTGGGCGGCATCCTCGGTGCGCGAGAATACTTGCACTACTTTACAGCCGCCCACTTTGAGGGCGCGTCCCAGATGGGTGGCTAGATTGCCGGCTCCTATGAGGGCTATTCGGGTGATGTTTGCCATTAGTCTTTCTTTTGATATTGGTTGATGTGGACGTGTTCCCAGAGGAGTTTTTCCTCGTCGATGGGTTTACGGTCTTGGTCTTTGTGTCCTACGGCTACAATGGAGAGTACGCGCATCTCGGCGGGAAGGCCTAGGATTTCGCGGCAGTTTTCTTCGGCGGGTGTGCCGTCGGCTGCCATACGGTTGCGTATTTGTACCCAGCAGGCTCCTAGTCCCATGTCAGCGGCGGAGAGTAGTAGGTAGGTGGTGGCGGCGGAGGCGTCTTCTACCCATACGTCGCTCTTGGTGGAGTCGTAGGCTACGACTACGGCGAGGGGTGCGCCTTCTACGAGTTCGGCTCCGTGGTCTTTGCTGTGGGCGAGTTTGGTGAGGAGGTCTTTATCGTCTACTACTATAAATTCCCACCCGCGTACACTCTTGCCGGAGGGTACCATGAGGGCGGTTTTAAGCAGGGTTTCTACTTGCTCTTTCGTCAGCTCTTCTTCCGTAAAACGACGAATGCTTCGTCTATTCTTGCAAAGTTCTTTAAAATCTTTCATTGTTACATTGTTTCTATTGTATATACCTTAGTATTTATGACACACAAGTCGACTGTCTCGTCCTTATTCTCTTGGGTCAAACACATATTCTTCCTATTTTTGCAGACAAAGGTAGTACTTCTTTTTGATTCTGCCAAAAAAGATGATGGAAAAACAGTGAATTGCTATCTCCGTAAAGGCATATTTAACGTATCAACCTATCATAAAACAGGCTTCTACTTTGACAACCGTTATACATACTAACAGTCCAAGTACAACAATTAAGTGCTCCATTCCATTTTTCAATAAAATCCGTCAGATTAATCATATAGATCCATCCTTCCTTCAGTTGGAAAAGAAAGAATGTGTGGATTTTTCAATAAGGCAAGGATGATAAAACGAGTGGAAGCATGGAAGTAAGAGGGTTTCCCGCCATTTACTTCCACACTTCCACTAAATATGTCAAGCCACTGAAGTTCAGTCACTATGCCCTATATTCTTCCTCCACACCTAACTTCCACGAATTAGACTACAAACAAGCATATTATTACTAGTGTTTAAACTCTTTTTACGAGAAAACGGATACGAAAGGTGAAGGGTACACATTATGCATATTTAAAATACTGTATATCAAGATGTATGAAACGTACAGCTTTCTTAACAATCAGCGAAAGTGAAGGGGTCGGCACAAAAAATGAAGGGGAAATGAAGGGTAACCATTCACTCGTAATACGCATTTTATCAGAGGAGTTACATGAGAAATGAAGGCTGTGAAGGGTATTTCGGTAAAACACATTTTGGGGGAGTATAAAGAGGCTATCCTGCCCTTCACTCCGTTAAATAATCTATAACTTCCACGCTTTATTACTGCTTCCACGCAACAAACAAGAATCCACTATATTGTTCAATATTTTCTAGTATAAACGCAAACTTTTCTCAGTATAATTAGCATCGCATTTCTATAGGATTTCACTCTGTATTTGTACCTATTCTCCACCCTTTTCAAGCTTAGTTTTTTCCAAAAGTATATATAGTTTTTGCACGAATGAGAGAAGCTTTTATGTACATGACAACAAAAATAGCTGCCCGCAAACCGTCGGCTAATTGCCCGCAGATAGCTTGCTAATTGCGGGCAATTAGGTGTGTAAATGCGGGCAATTACAACTCTGTTTGCGGGCAATTATAACACAAAGAATCTCACCGATAAAAGGACAACGTACAGAGAGGGCATTAAAAAAGTACTATGTTTTGTCCTCAATACTGCGAGTGCTCGAAACCTTGCACTCGCAGTAAACGAAACAAAACACAGTACTTTAATCCTCGTTATATTCCTTCGCTTGCACTACTTTCCAGTCGGAGAGAGTTTTTTCCTTGGTGGAGAAGTTGACACCCACCTTTATAA
>CAYOKO010000159.1:0-4083 GCA_964404555.1 uncultured Bacteroidaceae bacterium
CGGATGGAATTAACATCCAGGTAAGCGCAGACACAGAGAATGGTGGCACAGGCCTGAGTAATGTATTTGTTTGCTCCGACCCATCCAAGTTCAATGACTCAAACTATGATGGCTATAGCCTTGTAGGAAGCGAAGCACGTACATCGGGCTATGCCAAAGAGATTCTATTTGGCGAGACTGGTGATATTTTGTGTAAGACGGTAGGAGGTGGTTCTACTACATACTTCTGCGACTATCACTACGTGAGTATTCCTACTTCGGGCTCTATCTTGCGTGGCTTGCTCCTTGGCGGCTATGCGCGTTACGGTTCGTGTGCCGGGTTCGTCTGTACGTATTCGTATTGCGTTCCCTCGTACACGAATCCGTACTTCGGGTCTCGTCTTTGCTTCTTACCCGAATAATCGGCACGGCACGTGCCCGTTCCCCGTCCTGTATGTTGTATGTCAGCTGCTGGACGGTGGAATGGTGCCGAGCGTGCTACACATTATTAATATATATATAACAGACATTATGACTGAACAATCAAATTTTAATAGTACGATGGAAGATGATGGTTCATTGGCTTTTCTTCGTATTCCAAGAGATGAGAATAGTAAAAATATGATTGGTGATATCGCTAAGATGTCGAAACTCGTGAATACAACATTCTATGTGTTCGGGTTCATGGAGGATATCCCTACACGATTTTCGAAGGCTAAAGGAACGAATGGACAGACGCTTGTACAGATTCGTGAACGTGCGGATAGTCCGGAATCGGAATCGAAGAAGTTCTTTACCGGTTCCGATGATATTATCTATATCTTGAAAGAGATAGCGAAGAGAAATGCGTTTCCACGTCGCGTCACACTGCGTCAGGACGGAACTCGTTTTTATTTTGAGTAGAATCTAAAAAGGAAAATATATGCTAAAAAGGTTGGTTATCCGAGCTTGCTCCTTGGCGGCAATGCGAATAACGGTTCGAATGCCGGGTTCGTCTATACGAATTCGAATAACGTTCCCTCGAACACGAATCCGAACATCGGGTCTCGTCAGTACTTCTGTGTATTATCCTTCGGAAATACACGTGTAATGGGATAACGACCATGCCTCTCGGCAAAAGATTTCAAGCTCACAATTGGAGTTGGTAAAGCGTTATTTGTAAAATGCTTGAACACCCCTATTAATAGAAGCAAATAGATATGAAACGAATTGGAAATTTATACGACAAGATAATATCTTACGAAAACCTTTGGCTTGCAGACGAAAAAGCACGCCATGGAAAGCCATACTCCTATGGTATAAGAAAACATGACAAGCACAGAGAAGACAATCTTCTCCGTCTGCAACAAGAACTCAAAGAACACACGTATCACACCTCTCCATATCAAATATTCACGATATGCGAGCCGAAAGAGCGGCTTATTTATAAACTTCCGTACTATCCTGATAGAATCGTCCATCACGCCATTATGAATGTGCTTGAACCCATTTTTGTGTCCTATTTCACACACAACACATTCTCTTGTATTAAAGGGCGTGGAATTGAAGGATGTGCAAGGAGTGTGGAAAAACACATTCGTAAGTATGCGGGTCGTCCTCTGTACTGCCTGAAAATAGACATCCGCAAGTTCTATCCAACCATTAATCACGAAGCATTAAAGAAGATCGTACGAAGGAAGTTGAAAGATAAGGATGTTTTGTGGTTGATAGACGAAATTATCGATAGTGTAAACGGGACTCCCGACCCATTGGACACGTCAAAGAAGGTGTTCGGACGTTCTCTTCCTATCGGAAACTATCTGTCACAATACCTCGCAAACATTGTTTTAGCACCATTCATGCACCACATAAACGAGGTGGAACACCTGGATGTGGATGAGTATGCAGATGACATCGTATTTTACTCAGATAGCAAGGAGAAACTTCGAGATGTATTCTTCCGGTATGTGAAGCCTTATATCGAAGAGAAACTACATATGCAGGTGAAGGACAACTATCAGATATTTCCGATAGCAAAGAATAATAAAGACAAACATGGACGTGCACTCGATTATGTAGGATATAAGTTCTACAGACAGCAGAAACTATTGCGCAAATCTATCAAGAAGAACTTATGTCGTAAGGTTGCGAAGATAAACAAGTACGACCCATTGCCTTCTCGAAAGGCATATAAGCAGAAAATTAGCCCATGGTTAGGATGGGCACAACATAGTGATAGTAGACATTTATTACAAACCATTATTAAAAAGGAATATCAAGATGGCATTCTATGACAACAAGCCCTCCATATTGGAGGCAGTTGGTAACGGTAGTTATATGTATCGTTACAACATCGAGGAGGTAGATGCACCTGACGGAACCATGAACGCCGAGGGTGAAGTAGAAGAGCAGACCCGCAAGCAGTGGCAATGTGACGAGGTCGTAGTGTGGGCACCACTCACCGCGAACAAGATAACGGAGGCCGTAATTGCATCTAGATGGGATAGCAATTACGAGCAGAAACTCATAAACGAGTACAATGCTGTAGGTCTGGGCGTCTATAGCGCAGCTGAGGCTAAGGCAAAGACCGAAGCCTATAAGAACTTCCTCACGGAGCGTATGCAATTGAAGGAACAAGTGGATTCGGACTGCGTCGCTAACGGAATACTTTAACGACTCCATTTCTTTGAATTCCCACCGGAGCGGAACTTTATCTTTTGCTCTTCGCTTCGGTGGGTGCTTTTATATAGTAAATAGCTTATGGATATATTCAATCAACAAGATGTACTTCTGCTCAGTATAGATGTGGACGATAATAGTTATCGATATCGTGCCATTATGGGGGACAACACTCTCACACTCTATTACTCTTTAGCGGAACATGTAGAAATCCCTGTAGGAGCTTATACAGAGTTCCAGGGCGAACGATATGTGCTTATGCGCCCCGAGGCTCTTAAGATGAAACATAGTCGATACTTTGAGTACACTGTCACCATGCAGGGGGTACATGCGTATGCCGAAATATGGAAATTCCGAAACACGGTGGATGGACGCCTTAAGTTTAGCCTCACGGCGAAGCCTAAAGAACACCTTCAGATGCTGGTCGACAATATGAATCGTAGGGGTGAAGGATGGGAAGTTGGCGACTGTATAGATGATGTAGAACATACCATCAGCTATGATCATGCTTACTGTAAAGAAGCTTTGGGACAAATGGCCGATGAATTTGAGACGGAATACGAGATATCCGGAAAGAAGGTTTCGCTAAAGAAGGTGGAGTACAACAAGAATAGTCCTCTCCCACTTTCTTACGGAAAGGGAAATGGATTCAAACCCGATTTGGGACGTAGCAATACGAGTGATACACCACCGGTAGAAGTGTTGTTTGTTCAGGGTGGAGACACCAATATCGATAGAAGTAAATATCCTGAGGACGAAATCTTGCGTGCATCGAGCAACGGGTGCCTTATTTTACCTGCCGGACAAACCATAGGATATGATGGCGTATATTTCGAGGACGAGGAAGGGTTCAATGCGGATAGCGCAAGATATTACAAAGTGGATGATTTAGGATTATCCATCTATAACATGGCCACTACCCCATCTACGTATGCAGAAGACAGTTTGGACCGCTCAGAGGACTATCCTAAGCGTGTTGGCACCGTGAGCGATGTGATTGCAGTGAAGAGTGGTTCGGATACCTTTTACGACTTTACCGATGATAGTATCCCCGAGAATTTAAACTTTGAAGACTACATTATAGATGGAGAGACCATGACGGTAATTTTCCAAAGTGGTGAACTTGCCGGCAAGGAGTTCGATGTAACGTATGTCCACGAGGCAAAGAGTGTAAACGGCGTGCAAAAGAAGGCTCGTCGTTTCGAACTTGTATCTCAGGAAATAGATGGAGTAACTATGCCTGGTGATAGTTTTGTCCCATCGGCTGGGGATACCTATGCCGTGTTTGGTATTATGCTTCCAAACGAATACATCCAGAATGATGTGGATAAGAGCGGTGCAAGTTGGGATATGTTCCGCACTGCCGTACAATACATGTTTGAGAACGAGGAGCAGAAATTTACGTTTACCGGAGAGCTGGACGGTATATGGGCAAAGAAAGATTGG
>CAYOKO010000160.1:0-3926 GCA_964404555.1 uncultured Bacteroidaceae bacterium
CTCCTCTCCCAATACCCCCTCTCCGTAACGCTCAAGTGATACCAGAGCACGGTTGCAGCGTGATACGGCGCAGTAGAGGTGATACCATAATTCATCGAGTTCCCCCGGTGTAGAGGTTAGGTTGGTCCATATCTCAAAGGGGTGATAACCGGTATCGGTTGTGCCGCCACCGCCTTTTAGACAGTCGTCGGAGGTGTAGTCGCCGTAGGGCGAGAGATTGAAGGGATAGCTGTACCAGCAATCGCCCAGCATGGCGTAGGCTGCGGTTACCATACTCTCGGGATCGCTAAAAGCCTTATCTTCGTCGATTACAGCGGTTGGCGTATAATCCAAAAAATCGTCACAGTTGGTGAAGGACAACGTGGTCATAGCAACCAGTGCCCATATATATATCTTTTTCATATTAATGATGCGTTAATTGTTAGAAACCAAGTTGAATACCAAAGGATACGGATGTGGCAATAGGATAGTTCCAATCGCTATTCTCCGGGTCGGAGCAGGTGAGGCTGCTACTCTTTATGGTGAGCAGGTTCTGACCGGAAAGATAAACACGGGCACTGCTCATCTTGAACTTCTTGAGGAAGCTTTCGGGTACGTTGTAACCCAACTGCAGGGTACGTAACTTGAGGTATGAACCATTCTCTACAAAATAAGAAGAGGCACGACCTTCGTCGGCGGTATTATTGGTAGTGAGTGCCGGGATGCTACTGTTGGTATTGGCGGTCGTCCAGGCATCAAGCAAACGAGTTCCCTTGTTGCTGCCGGCATCGGTTACGCTCCAAAAGTCGGTCTGGAACTTTTGATTGTTGTACACATCCTTGTCACAAACTCCCTGCCAGAACATGGTGAAGTCGAAGTTCTTGTAGCTAAGTCCTATATTCAAACCGTAGTTGAAGGCTGGAACGGGGTCGTATATCCATGTCTGGTCGTCACTATTAATAATTCCATTCCCATCCAAATCTTTGTATTTCAGACCTCCAACACGTGCATTGGCCTGACCGGAGGCATCTACTTCGGCTTGGTTCTGGAAGATACCATCGGCTACATAGCCTACAATAGAACCGTAGGATTTGCCGGATTCAACCAAGTTTTCCGTAGATGTATGTGCATAAGAACCGGTTGTAGTGGAGGGCAAATAGGTTACCTTATTGCGGTAAAAGTCGAGGTTGCCACTTAGGTCTACTCCCAGTCCGTTGCCATAGGTTTTACGCCACCCCAGAGTAAACTCCATACCGGTGTTACGCATGGAAGGACCGTTTGCCCAGGAGGCACCACCCTCACCGAGAGCACCTAGATAGGCGGGACTTATCAACATATCCTTGATATCTTTTATGTAGGCATCAATGCTTCCATAGAGACTTTCATTCAAAAGTGTGAAGTCTAGGCCGATGTTCTTCTGCTCGGCTGTTTCCCATTTCAGATTGGAATTTGCTAATTGTGTAGCACGGTATCCTGAGGGGAACTCACCGGAACCCTGCAGATAGAGGTCGTAGGCGGTGGAGGTTACGCGATCCAGACCGTAGTCGGCTACATAAAGACCGAACTGGGCATTGTTGTCTATGGCTTGATTACCGGTCTTACCCCACGAACCGCGTATTTTCAAATCGTCTATCCAGTCTTGCTTGAGCCACTTGTTCAAACGAACACCTAGCGTGGCTGCGGGGAAAGTACCCCAACGGTGGTTCTTACCAAAGCGAGAGGAACCATCGCGACGGACGGTAACGGATGCCAAAATCCAATTATCATAATTATAATCGACCTTTCCGAAGAAAGAAGCTAGACGGTATCCCACCTTAGCACCGCTGTTGCGGGTGGTTCCGGTAGCAGCATTGGGCCACATATAGTCCACGTCTTCAAGAGTATATCCTTCGCTGTATGCAGAGAAATCTATGAGTGTTTGCTTGGATAGTTCGGCACCGAGCAGTACGGTAAAGTTGTGCTTATCTGCCAGTGTAAAACTATAATTTGCGGTATTGGACCAAGTCCAATTGGTCTCGTTGTTGTGAGAAAGGGTTGTCTTGGCTATATCGTTGTTTACAATATCGGAATGATAGGTTCCTGTCATAGCATTAATGAAGGAGGAGTATTGATCTAAACCGAAGTTGGAGCGAATTAGCAATCCGTCGATAGGCTTTATATCAACATAGGCATTGCCGAAGAGACGCCAATAGTTCAGGCTATTGTTGCGATTCTGATAGGATTCGCGCAACGGATTCTGGCGGTCTGCCATACCTCCTACCGGACCTCCAAATGTGGTACCGTCTTCCTCATAAACAGGGACTATCGGTGCCATTTTAAGGGCATTTTCCATAGGCGCACAGTCTACTTGACTGCTATAGGTCAGAGTAAAGTTTTCGCCTACGGTTAGATTCTTATTTACATTATAGGAAGAATTCATACGGGCAGAGAAGTTCTCAAAGTCGGTGTATTTCAAGATACCTTCACTTTTCTTGTAGCCCAGTGAGAACATAGTGGAGTGCTTGTCGTTGGCGTGCGACAAAGAGAGGTCGTAGTTCTGAGAGAATCCGGTCTGTGAAATAGCGTCCAACCAATCGGTATCGGAATAGCGCATGGTTTTCTTGGCATTGATATAGCCATCGTAAAGACCGTTAACCGTATAGTTTACATAGGAAGAGGTTGCCGGGTTCCACACAGTAATGGGGGTACCGCTGGAGGCGTTCAAATTCAAACCGTAATTGGAAGCATAGGCTACCGGATCGATACCGTCGTTAAGGGCTGCCTGCGCCATGGCGGTTGCATACTGTTGTGAATTGGATAGTTTCATGAGCGACTGCGAGGTATAGAACTGCGCCGTAAGGTTGGCACTGAAGTCTACTTTTACCTTGTCTGCCTTCTTACCACGCTTGGTGGTAATGATAATGACACCGTTGGCTGCACGAGAGCCGTAGATGGAGGCAGAGGCTGCATCCTTTAGCACCTGCATACTCTCTATATCATTTGTATTAAGCGAGTTGAGCGCACGTGTTGTAGGCACACCGTCCACGACAAAAAGTGGATCCTGAGAAGAGTTGATGGAACCGATACCACGAATACGCACGGTACCCACACCACTTGGTGAACCTGTTGCGGTAATATTCATACCGGGCACCTTACCCTGCAAAGCACGCATAGGGTCGGGATCCGATGAAGTCTTTAGTGATTTGGTGGATACCACAGCTACGGCTCCTGTCAAATCGGCCTTCTTCTGGGTGGAGTATCCCACTACGACCACTTCATCGAGCATTGCGTCGTCCTCGGAAAGTATAATCTTCATCTTTGGACTTGCTTTTACTGTTTGCGCTTTGTATCCTATATAAGATACGGTAATAGAAGCACCTTGCTTCACACTGAGTGTAAAGTTACCGTCTATATCGGTGACGGTACCATTCGTACTCTTTCCGGTCTCGACAATCGTTGCTCCGATAATCGATTCCTTATCTGTCCCCGAGAGGACTGTTCCTGTCACGGTCAAGTTTTGGGCTTGAGTGACGACGCTCATCAAAAAGAGAATGGCGCCCCAAATTGCCTTTTTCATGTAAGTTGTTTTTAGGTGAATATTGAATGGTTTGTTTTTTTCTCGTTCACGCTTCTCGCATTGTTGATGATGCAAAAGTAGAATGGAATGCATGGAAGTGCTATAACTTTTGTTGCAAATGCTGTTACTTTTGTTGCAATGGAACAAAAATCATAGCTTTTGAGACAGATTTACAGAGATTTCAAGAGGTGTTTTCCTCAATATATGTTTTTAAACATATTACCTATTCTCTCCCCAAAATAGGAAACTTACTTTTATAGAAAAACAGTGTTCTTATCAACCTATGAGGTGGAGTGGGAACGAAGTACAATTCATACGAATATTCCATGTATACAAGTTTTTTGCAAAGTTTTATAGTCGTTATTGCACACATCTCGGGATTTTTGTGTAA
>CAYOKO010000161.1:0-3909 GCA_964404555.1 uncultured Bacteroidaceae bacterium
AGTTTGGCTACGGTGTGCTTCTCGGTGTATTCGCTCATGTCGAAGCGCACGAGGGATATGCCCAACTCTTGTGCCAATACTCGGCAGAGTTCGGTTTTACCTACGCCCGTGGGACCTACGAACAGTAGACTTGCCAACGGTTTGTTGGGTTCGTTGAGTCCGGCTTTGGCCATGAGGATGGCTTCCGTGACGCGACGTACGGCGGCATCTTGTCCAAAGATGGAGGAGCAGATGCGTTCGTTGAGGTTTTCCAACAGTGTGTTGTCCCGGTCGGTCAATGCCTTGGCATCTATCTTGCAGACACCGGACAGAATGTTGGCTACCAGTGGCGTATCTACTACCTGATAACGTGGTGGTTTCTTCTCACCCTTCTTGTTGAGGATGGGGTGCGTCTTGCGGTAGGCACCCGCCTCGTCGATGATGTCTATTGCCTTGTCGGGTAGGTAGCGGTTGGTGATGAGTTGGGCACTCTTCTCCACGGCATACTCTATGGCGTCGGATTTATACGTCACCTTGTGGAACTTGATGTAGGTGTCAATCAGTCCGTTGATAATCTTGAGTGTCTCTTCGACGGATGGTTCCGGCACATCTATCTGGCGGAAGCGACGAACAAAGGCCTTATCCTTGGCGATGTATCGGTTGAACTCTTGATAGGTGGTGGATCCGATGAAGCGTATTCTGCCATCCTCCAGATATCGCTTGAGGATGCCTGAACCGTCGAGTGCTCCTTCGCCGGTTTGTCCTGCTCCCATCATGCAGTGGATTTCATCTATGTAGATGATGCAGTTGCCCTCCCGGATGGCTCCGTCGAGAATTTGCTTCATGCGTTTCTCGAACTCACCGCGAAACTGTGCTCCGGCTACGAGTTGTCCCATATCCATGGCGTAAATTTTGCAGTTTTGCAGCGGTTCCGGCACGTCGTGGTTCTCTATCTTGGCGGCAAGTCCGTAGACGAGTGCTGTCTTGCCTACACCGGATTCGCCCACAAAGAGTGGGTTATTCTTGTCCTTACGGCAGAGTACCTGGATGGCTCGATCCATCTCTTTTTCTCTTCCTATGAGTGGATTGTGGTGGCGGCATATCTCGTTCATGCAGGTGACGAGTGTGTGCCACTTATTGGTCTCGTTTTCATCGCTCTCGGCGGTGGATTTTTCGTCGTAGTAATCTTCGTGTTCCTCTTCTTCCTCTTCCTCGTTGTTGTTGAAGCCGTAGGCGTTGGAGATGAGTTCCATAATGAAAAGGTCGTATTCTACATCCTTGCTCAGATACTTGCGCAGGGTAAAGGCTGCGAGTGAGTTTTCTAACTTCAGAATTGCGCTGATGAGATGAGGAATGTCGATGGAGTCGTATCCTGTGTTGGAGGCGGTGTATTCCGCTAGACGCAGCATGACGTGGAACTGGAAGGATGGTTCCAGTTCATAAATCTCCTTCTCCGGGATTACATCTACGCTGTTGATGTAGTCCTGAAGATCCTTGCTGAACAGATTGGCGTCTACCATACGAAAGTGTAGCACTTCCAGGAAGGGGGCTTGGTGTGAAATTGCCAGCAGAAGCATCTCGGGGGTGCAGTACTCCCGTCGCTCGTTTCTCGCCATGTGCGATGCTTGGTATATCGCTGCATCGGCGCGTGGTGTAAATTTGTAGCGTGCCATACTTATGCCTCCTCTACCGTAAGTTTGAGGGGATAGTTTTCCTCGCGTGCCATACGTGTGGCTTTATTGGCCTTGCTTACTGCAATGTCAAATGAGTAGGTTCCGGCTATTTCTTTTCCTTGGTCGTGCACCTTTGTCATAATCTGCTCTGCCTCTTCGTCTGTCTTGTGAAATACGGTCTTTAGTACCATAATCATGAAATCCAAAGTGGTGTAGTCGTCGTTATAAAGAACGACGTGGTGCTTCTGTGGTTCCGGTATCCGCAGGTCGGTGTGCTCGCGGATGGTGGGTTTTGACTTCTTCATCTCTTTTCCCTTTCATTATTAAGTTGCTGCAAATATAACGAAAAAAACGATAGACAAAAAGAAAATTGTGGTTTTTCTTCTATATATTATCGAAAAAGTTTAGTTTTTATGTTTTTGGGCATTTTTTAAGGGGGGAGGTTTGGGTAAAAAAGGAGTGCGTACATATATACTTATGTGCGCACTCCTTGAATATTAGTAGAGTCTTTTTAGCTTACTTCACTGGAATGGCGTTGATGCGCTCTTGGTGACGTCCACCTTCGAACTCGGTTGCGAAGAATTCGTCGAGAATCTTCTCTGCCATGGCATTGTCGATGAAACGACCCGGCATTACGAGTACGTTGGCATCGTTGTGCTGGCGGATGAGATGTGCTATCTCCGGAATCCAGCACAGTCCTGCACGGATACTCTGGTGCTTGTTGAGCGTCATGCTGATGCCTTCGCCGCTACCACACATGGCAATACCCGGATAGACTTCGCCTTTCTCTATGCCCTCTGCCAGTGCGTGACCGTAGGTGGCGTAGTTACAGCTGTCTTCGGTGTAGGTGCCATAGTCCTTGTAGGGGATGCCTTTGGCCTCGAGGTATGACTTAACATACTGCTTGAGGGGGAAGGCGGCGTGGTCGGATGCAAGTCCTACAATCTTGGTTTCCATTACAGCATGGCTTTAACCTGGTTGTAAACGTTCTCGGCTGTGAATCCGAGCTTCTCGTCGAGCACCTTGTAGGGAGCTGAGTAACCGAAGGTTTCCAGACCGAATACCTTACCGTTGGCTCCTACCAAACCCTGGAGGTTAACAGGCAGACCGGCGGTGAGACCGAAGATCTTGGCTCCGTTGGGCAACGTAGCATTCTGATACTCGGCAGACTGGGTACGGAAGAGTCCCTCGGATGGAGCAGATACGATGCGTACCTTGATACCATCCTTACGCAGTAACTCTGCACCGGCTACCAAGGTGGCTACCTCGGAACCGGAAGCTACAAGGATTACATCCTCGTTGGCATCGGCACCGGCAATGGTGTATGCACCGTAGGCTGCCTTGCTGTAATCGGTTCCTGCCGGAAGAGTGGTGATGTTCTGACGAGAGAAGATCAAACCGGTAGGAGAGGTGGTGTTCTCCATAGCGAGCTTCCAGCAAGCGGTGGTTTCGTCGGAGTCGGCAGGACGAAGTACCAACATGGCGTTCTTGCCATCGTGGTGCTTCAGCTTCTCCATCAAGCGGATTTGTGCTTCCTGCTCAACAGGCTCGTGGGTAGGACCGTCCTCGCCTACGCGGAAGGCATCGTGTGTCCAGATGAACTTCACCGGAAGCTTCATGAGGGCTGCCATACGGATGGCGGGCTTCATGTAGTCGGAGAATACAAAGAAGGTACCGCAAGCCGGGATAACACCTCCGTGGAGGGCCATACCGATACAGCAACATGCCATGGTGAGCTCGGCTACACCTGCCTGGAAGAAGGCACCTGAGAAGTCGCCGCGAACAATGTCGTGTGTCTTCTTCAAGAAACCGTCGGTCTTGTCGGAGTTGGAGAGGTCGGCTGATGCACAAATCATGTTCTCTACTTGCTCTGCCAATACGCCTAGAACGGCAGCGGATGCGCTACGGGTAGCGTCGTCCTTCTTCTGCTGTACTTTGCTCCAGTCTATCTCGGGAGCTGCACCGCTCATCCACTTCTCTAGCTTGGCTGCCTTCTCGGGGTTGGCGTCTGCCCATGCTTTCTCCTCTGCGTACTGTTTGTCGGTGATGGCTTTCAGTTCTGCCTCGCGCTCAGCGTAGAGGGTCTTTACATCGTCGAAAATGGTGAAGGGGGCTTCGGGGTTACCGCCCAGGTTCTTGATGGTGTTGATGAATGCGTCGCCACCGAGGGGTGCACCGTGGGTCTTGCAGTTGCGCTCGTATGAGCTGTCGTCTGCCTTCTTGGCGCCTTTACCCATGATGGTCTTACCGATGATGA
>CAYOKO010000162.1:0-3833 GCA_964404555.1 uncultured Bacteroidaceae bacterium
ATTTTTAAACAACCCTACACGAACTTCCGCATTGGGAACGCCGAGCACATAAAGATCGTTTAATGCATCATACTCCTTTATCGTGAGATAACCCGTTTGATAAAGCAGAGGAATGATTCTGGCGTGGTCTTCCAGCGATCTCACAAAATCACTCTCGCACATCTGCCTTCTGGAGTCTATCTCCTCTAAGTCTATTTGAAAATCTCCTGTATATCGTTTGAATGCGTTAAGTAGCGAAGTAGAAGTACCCGTATCGAACCAATAGTCACCTAGGTTTTTGCTTTTGAAGGCTTTCATCAGGCTAAACGGATTATAGATGCCAAGCAATGATTTGGTAAAATGGTAACCGTCGTACTTGTATTTTAAACGCGCCAACGTATCTTCCTCGGAGCAGCCTAGTGCGACAGACAACTCGTGTACACCTTCACGGAAATTGTCGAGTAACTCTTGCTGGGTTATACCGCAAAGGGAAGCATACTCATTATCGTTCGTTATAACGTCCAGGTTGTTTAGTTCGCTGAATATTCCCATCTGCGAGAAGGTGGAAACACCGGTAATGAAAACAAATTTAAGATAAGTGTTACACGCTTTGAGCGATTCGAATAGCTCGCGCATCACTTCTCGTATCTCCGGCAGTATCTCCGCATTGTGGAGCACATACATCACCGGCGCATCGTACTCGTCTACAAGTAGAACCACCCGATTCCCGCTTTTTTCGTATGTTTGTTTGATGAGTGATTCTAGTCTATCTCCCGGAGTGCCAACCGTTTTCACCTGCATCTTTGCATCTTGCTCATCCAATATGGCGTTCAATTTTGAACGCAAATCTTCCGCACTATTTCGCTTAGCGGGACTCAAGTCGAAGTGCAACACAGTATATGGAGTCCACTCTTTCTCCAATGTTTCTATAGCGAGTCCGGAGAATAACTCTTTGCACCCGGCAAGATAATAATGCAGGGTACTCGTCAGAAGAGACTTCCCGAAACGACGCGGTCTGCTAAGGAAGGCATACTTAGATGTCCTCACCAACCTGTATATGAGACTCGTCTTATCTACATACAAGTAGCCGCCTTCGCGCACTTCTTTAAAGTCTTGCACCCCTATGGGATATAATATTTCTTCTGTCATATCATGGAGTTTACTCTTACGACTGCAAATGTACAATAAATTTCTCGAAAAACAAACCCCTTAGCCACCATTTTTGTTATACGCTAAGTATAAACAAAGATTCGCACTATGGAAAATATGTTTCTTGTGATGGTAGGGTTTCTACTCCTGCTCGCCGTGTTCGACCTCTCTGTAGGAGTTAGCAACGATGCCGTCAACTTCCTGACCTCGGCCGTAGGATCCAAGGCCGCACCGTTGCGACGCATCCTTATGGTCGCTGCCGCCGGAGTGTTTGTGGGAGCCATTATGAGCAACGGAATGATGGAGATAGCCCGGCACGGCATCTTTCGCCCCGAACACTTCTCCTTCTACGAACTGATGTGCATCTTTATGGCCGTGATGGTAACCGATATTCTTCTGCTCGACATCTTCAACTCTCTGGGACTCCCCACCTCCACCACCGTATCCATGGTGTTCGAACTCCTTGGAGCGACCTTTGCCATAGCACTCATAAAGCTGACGCATACCCACGGGATGCTTGCCCTCAGCGACCTTCTCAATACCGAAAAAGCTCTCTCCGTTATCCTCGGCATCTTCCTCTCCGTAGGCATCGCCTTTGTATTCGGCACTGTGGTTCAGTTTATTACACGACTGCTATTCACCTTTCGCTACACTCAGAACCTACCCTGGAAGATAGGAGTGTTCGGTGGTGTGGCTTCTACCGCTATCGTCTACTTTCTGTTGATAAAAGGGGTGAAAGACATGAGTTTTATGACACCCCACGCCAAAGAGTGGATTGCTACGCACACCATAGAGTTGATGTTGGGATGCTGGGTGGGGTTCACACTGTTGATGCAATTGCTATACATCTGCAAAGTGAACGTATTCAAAGTAATCGTCTTGATGGGTACCTTCGCCCTCTCCATGGCCTTTGCCGGCAACGACCTGGTCAACTTCATAGGCGTTCCCCTCACCGGATATGCCGCTTATCAAGACTATGCCGCTCACGGAGCAGGTCATGCCGATGGCTACCTTATGGGGGCACTGAACGCCCCCGCCAACACGCCCGTACCGTTTCTACTGATGGCAGGAGTAGTGATGGTAATCTCCTTATCTACCTCAAAGAAAGCACGTAATGTGATAAAGACCGAGGTGGGACTGGGCAGCCAGAATGCCGGAGAAGAGATGTTTGGTTCCTCCCGACTGGCACGCAGACTGGTGCGCAGCGTACTCTCTTTTGTTACTTGGCTACAAGTGGTGACACCGCCTAGATGGCGCATCTGGTTGCGACAACGTTTCAACACCCAAGAGGCGATATTGGAAAGCGGTGCTGCCTTCGACCTGGTGCGTGGATGCGTCAACCTCACCCTTGCAGCGATGCTCATCGCTTTGGGAACATCGTTCAAACTTCCGCTATCCACCACCTACGTCACCTTTATGGTTGCCATGGGAACCTCGTTGGCCGATAGAGCCTGGGGACGAGAGAGTGCTGTATTCCGCATCACCGGAGTGATTTCGGTGATAGGTGGGTGGTTTGTTACGGCGGGGGCGGCTTTTATGGGTGCCGCTGCGGTGGTAACGGCTATGTACTACGGGGGTGAGGGGGCTATTTTGCTGATTGCAGTGGGTGCTGTGATACTGCTGATTCGCAGCAACCTACGTTACAGGGAGAAGGAGGAGCGTGTCAACGAGCTGTGGCAGGCGCTGTTGGCCGAGCGAGATAGGCAGAAGGTGTGGTCACTGTTGCAACGTTATCTGGCGCAGCAGCATACAGCGTTCTTGCGTTATGTCCTGGAGCATTACCGTGATATCTCGGGTGGTTTTCTGCGCGAGGATGCCAAGGTATTGGCTCGTAGCGAGCGTTCTATTGCGGATGAGAAAATGCGGCTCAAGTCCATTCGTCGCAAAGAGACGTTGTGCTTGCAGCGGGTGGCTAAGCCTACTGCGCTGGAGCACAATGCGTGGTTCTATGTGGCGAACAACTGTTGTATGTCCATGCTTTATAACCTTAGACGCATCAACGAGAATTGCAAGGAGCATGTTGAGAACAATTTCCATCCGTTGCCGACGGTGTATGTCAAGTCGTTCGACAAGTTGTACGAGAGTATCTTTGCGTTATTGGATCGTGCGGCGCTTACGGTGGAACGTCCGGAGGTGTTCGACTACGAGGAGCTTCGCTCCACTTGCGATGGGGTGAAGGAGCGCATCACAAGGGAGTGTAAGCGGGTGTACGATGACATTCGCCAAGGCGATGCGGATGTGGTGGCGGTGTCGTATGTCTATTTGAACCTGCTACAGGAGTCGCGCGAAATGGTTTCCATGCTGCGCAAATTGCTTCGTGCTTCGCAGATGCTACAGGCGAGGGGGTAGGTCATGTCATGACTATCCCATCAACCATCTTCCTATTCGAGTGGAGAGTGTTAGCTTTGTTAGAAGCAGGGAGAGAGTCATGGCAACTATAAAGCCTATCCAAGGAAGTGCATACGGACTGACGTGTTGCGGAAGAGGGGTGTGGTAGTACATATACATCAGAATGATTTCCTGAAACAGATAGACACCGAAACACATTCCGGTTAGATTTACTAATCTTTGGGGCAAGGTTATATGTTTGATGTAGACTATGCGCATACAGAATAGGTATAGTGCAGCCGTTGCCGGTATTGTGTAGAAGGATCTAAAGAAGTTGTATGTATGGAGAAATACGTTGAAGTGTGGGAGTTCAACAA
>CAYOKO010000163.1:0-3772 GCA_964404555.1 uncultured Bacteroidaceae bacterium
ACCTTTATTTCAGCAAAACCTTTTTGCAGTATGTGCCGACAGACAAAAGATAGGTTCCTCTCGGGAGAGTAAGGTTCATATTGCCCTGCTTCTCCGTAACGGTTCTCTTTTCAATGAGCTGACCGGTAAGACTATAAATGCTTAACGTCTGTGGTACCGACGGTAGATTCCATTTCACCACACTTCCCTCCACAAGAAGAGAAGACTCATCGGCGTTGACAGACGGCACCAAAACAGCACCATCGTTGGATACTAAAACCGGAAAACTCTTTATCAGACCCTCGTCACCCTCTACCGCTACGGTAAACTTATAGGTGCGATATTCGTCCACCGTCCACGGATTCATAGCCATAATAGGCTCAAAAGAGATGGACAGCGGAGACGCTGCCGAAAGAGTTGCTTGGGTAGAAATACTCTTGCCCACCTGAACCGGGAAACAAGATGTAAAACATACACCATACATTCCCGGACCCTCGTTCAACGTAACAGAAACCTTAGCACTCACCTCAGCATCTGCCGTCAGAGTGAGATTTCCATAGATAGCAACCTCCCCATCGGATAGAAAAACATCGCTCGGAGTGGAAAAGAGTACACTACCATCCGATAGAAAAGTGCCATCGGGCGTAGAAACCTTAATGTCTACACCCCACATAGAAACAAAGCCGGTAAAAGCGGCAATTAAAAGTAAAATCTTCTTCATAATCTCATGTTTTTTATTGTACATCTATTTGTATAGTTTGCATATAAGAACCGGTAACCGCATGAGTGACAAACGCTACGACAGACAAATGTCCTCTGTTCCACGCATCGCTAAGTGGAAAGCTAAAGTTATAAGAACTCGACACACCACGACTAAGAGACACAACCTCGCCCCACGGAGAAGAGGAGGCAACGGCTCGCAGTACATGGTTGTGGGTGTAGTGAAGATTCCATGTCCCATGGTCGTTCTGCCTGCTGTCTATATCACTTTCGAGCAACCAAACACCCACACGTCCATCGAAGGTTGCCCCGGGATCCATAACCAATGTCCCCCTTAAAGTATCCGACTGAATCGATAAATCTTCCACGGAAAGACTACATTCCGACGGCACTTCCAGCGCCGTTCGAACCACCGTAGGCCATTCCGACACCTCGTATGGACCTTGTCCATCGACAATGCCTTTGGGATAGCTGGTAGATGCAGTGAAACCACGACCGGCAGCCATCTCATCCCCCACAGCCGTCTTTAACCCCCAGGAATAAACGTCACTCGGATAGGCAAAAGGACCGGCGTGTACGCTAACACAAACCAATTGGTTGGGGTACTGTTCCAGAAGTTGTTCCATGACCAAGTGCGCATCGGGACAATTCGTACACCCCTGTCCGGTGTAATCCTCAAGCAATACCACACGACTCACCTCTATGGGAGGCAGAGAAATGTAGCGGTCTTCCGGACTTATATCGTTACACGCCATGAACATACAAAGCAGTCCGGGGATTAATTTCTTTACTATAAGCAATCTCTTCATAGTGAGTTATTCTGTTAGAACGTGTAATTATAGCCTATGGTAAGTCCGTGGGTCGACGGAATCCATCTACAGACACCACCCGAGCAGTTGTATCCGGCACGCGTGCGTCCATAGGCTACGTTCAGTCGACCTATGGAAGAGGAGTAGGTAACCCCCATCTGGTAATAGTGCGTCTTTGTAACACCACTGTTCCACAGGTCGCTTAGAGAGAACGACCAGTGCGGAGCGTGCGACAATTCCACAATGGCATAGAGCCAATCGCCTTGGTCGTCCCCGGTGGTGAGATACTGGAGTTCGCCTCTCAATATGGTATTGGTGCGGACGGCATATCGCCCCTCGGCCACAAAAATGTTGGCATGGACATCGCCTCCCTCCCCCTGAATGGCTGTCTTATCGAAATATTGGTTCATATAAAAGAGGTTCATGGAAAAGGAACGAGAGAGCTTCTTCTCCAGCGTCAGGTTTACGTCGCGGTAAATCTGCTTGCCGGTCTTGAAGAAGGCCGATGGGTTGCCATCGGTTCCCATTACAACCGTCTCGTCGGCACCGGGAAGTTTGAAAAGTAGGGAGGCATTCAACTTGATATGTGTACCATACAGACCACCCAACAGCGTGTGCTTCTTCCACTTATATCCTGCTTCCGCCTGATATGCCCATTCACCCAAAGGTTGGGTGGCGTATGGGTAGAGAGCAGGCAACATATAGGAATGCTGCGTGGTGAAAGGCGGAAGGTTGTTGATGTGTCCGGTATTATCTCGCAGGGTAGGATTCTGTAGAAAATCCATATTCTCGGAACGTCGAGCTTGCAACAGAATACTGCGTCCGGGCTGCATCCACGAGAGAGACACCGAGGTAGCCATACCGTGCCGATAGGTGTATCCATTGGTAACATTGGGATCCTGTCCCTTGGCAGCGTGTTCGGCGGATATGGACAAGTCGCCATACGTCAGTCTGCTACGAATATCTACCGCCTGTACGGTACTGGGCATATTTAGGCGTATATCCTTTCCGGGGATTAGAACCTCTATGTCTTTTCGGTTTTGCAATACCCATCCGGCACCCACTATCCAGTTCCAGTTTCCCGAGCGTTCGGGCGATAGGCATTCCGTTACGTCCACTTCGGCATCGGCTCCGTAAATCGTGGGCGATGTACTCCAGTACCAATAATGGCGTTGCACACCTTCCAGTGCTTTCAGCGTGATACCATGTCCGGGAGTGAAGCGAATGCGTCCTCCGCGAACGGCATTGTCTACACCAAGGGCACGGTCTTCGTAGGCTCTAAAGATAAGTCCGCTGCCAAACTGTTCGTAGAAATCGCCGGCTGTAAGTTCCAATCCGTTGACGGGGGTACCCATTACATAAAGGTGGGAAACGCCCCACCCTTTGAAGTCGCTATCGAATCCGGGTAGGGGGTGTTCCAGATATTCCAGTCGGGTGCCTGCCGAGAAGCGATGGGCTTGCAGATTCAGGTCGAGATAGGTATTGGTGTTGAACCTTCCATCGTCTCTTGTTGAGCCTATGCGAGTGTCGTTTTCGGGAAAGAGCATATCGGTTTGCAGGGAACCGTGCAGTTCCGGGGTGGAGTGGATGGAATCCATCGTGGCGACTCCGTTGCCCAACAATGCCGATGGTGGACATAAGAACAATAGTACCCATGCCACACGACGGTTCTGCATGATACTCCGGTGGACTTTTTTCATTCTTTTTCTTTTAGTTGTTTAATCACGGTGTACAATTCTTGTTCTCCTCCGTCTTGATAGCCGGAGTGGGTGTAGACAATGTTGCCGTAACCGTCGAGCAATAGTATGTGCGGAATGTTTTGCACTCCCAGTGCATGAGCCAGTTCGCTGTTGGAGTCAAGGAGCACATCGTATTCCCAATCGTGTGAGGCAACAAGGGAGCGAACTTTCTCACGGTCTTGGGCTTTGTCTATGGATATTGCTACAAGACGAACGCCTGTTTCTTCTTGCCAATCTTCGTAGACTTGTCCTATGGCGGTGAGTTCTCTCATACAGGGTTTACACCAAGTGGCAAAGAAGCTTACTATTACCGGGGTTCCGGTTGTGCCTATGCTGTCTGCCTGCACTACTTTTCCTTTGAGTGTCTTCAGCTTCACGTTCGGTAGTATAGCCTTTGCCGAGAGTGTACACAGGACGAGTGTCAACAATAATCCAACATATTTTTTCATCTTTACTTCCTATTATAGAATTGATACGCAGGGAAAAATCTCTGCGTATCAATGGGTTGAACTTTATACTAACGTA
>CAYOKO010000164.1:0-3761 GCA_964404555.1 uncultured Bacteroidaceae bacterium
CCACACTCTCTTCCCCCGGCACTTTCGGTTGAATCATTTGCAGGAACTCCTCCTCGTTGACGATTCGGATGCCCAGTTTCTGAGCCTTTTCCAGTTTGGCAGGACCCATATCCTCACCCGCCAGCACCATGGACGTTTTGGCAGAAATGGAGCCCGTCTTCTTACCCCCATTCTGCTCAATGAGCACACTATATTCATCCCGTGAGTGATGCTTAAACTTACCGCTTATCACCACCGTCTTACCCGCAAGGAGCGTCGTCTGCGCCTCCTGCGCCTCCTGCGAAAGCGACATCTGCACCCCCGCCACCTTGAGCCGATGGATAATCTCCAAGTTCGCCTCCTCATGGAAGTAACGCTCCACACTCTCCGCTATCACCGTACCTATGCCGTTCACCTGCGTCAACTCATCGAGCGTAGCCACCTGCAACGCCTCTATCGACTTAAAGTTACGAGCCAACGCACGCGCCGCCACCTCGCCCACAAAGCGAATGCCCAGTGCAAAGAGAACACGTTCGAACGGCACCTGCTTACTCGCCTCAATACCACCCAGAATCTTGCGAGCCGAAATCTCACGATTACGATCCTGCCCCGCTATATCCGTCAGCTTAATATCGTACAAATCGGCCATATTGTGGATAAGCCCCTGGCGGTAATACTCCTCCACTGTCTCCGGTCCCAAGCTATCTATGTTCATGGCACGACGACTTATGAAGTGCTCTATACGCCCCTTAATCTGCGGCGGACAAAGCGCATCGTTCGGACAATAGTAAGCCGCCTCACCCTCGTATCGCACCAACTCCGTGCCACACTCCGGACAGTGCGTTATGAAATTGATTTTCGGTCCCGTAGAAGCATTACGCGCCTCCGTGTCCACCCCCACAATCTTAGGGATAATCTCGCCCCCCTTCTCCACATACACCATATCCCCCAGGTGCAAGTCGAACTGCTCCATGAAGTCGGCATTATGGAGCGTAGCACGACGCACCACCGTACCCGCCAACTGCACCGGATTCATGTTGGCCACCGGCGTCACAGCACCCGTACGTCCCACCTGGAACGTCACCTCATTCAGCCGCGTACACTCACGCTCCGCCTGGAACTTATACGCAATAGCCCAGCGAGGACTCTTAGCCGTGTAACCCAGCGTACGCTGCTGCTGCAAGGAATTCACCTTGAGCACCACCCCATCCGTAGCCACCGGGAGGTTCTTACGCTCCGTATCCCAGTAATCTATAAACTCGAACACCTCCTCCAGAGACGAAGCCAGTCGCATCCCCTGCGAAATCTTGAAGCCCCATTCACCCGCAATGTTCAAGCTCTCGTAGTGACCCGCAGCAGGAGCATTCCCCGGAATATAATAAAGATAAGCATCCAGTTTGCGAGCCGCCACCACTGCCGAGTTCTTGCTCTTGAGCGTACCGGAAGCAGCATTGCGAGGGTTGGCAAAGAGTTGCTCCTCACGCGCCTCCCGTTCGGCATTGAGCGCCTCGAAGCTACTCCATGGCATGAGCACCTCACCACGAATCTCGAAGTCCTCCGGATAACCCGAACCACTCAGCTGTAAAGGCACAGTGCGTATGGTACGAACATTCTCCGTCACATCATCGCCCTGGACACCATCGCCACGAGTCACCGCCTGCACCAGTTTGCCCTCCTTGTAGATAAGAGAAATGGAGAGACCATCGTACTTCATCTCGCAGCAAATCTCGAAAGGCTCCCCCTGCAAACCCGCCTTAACACGCTCGTAGAACTCCGTCACCTCCTGCTTGTTATAAGTATTGGCAAGAGAAAGCATAGGATATTTATGCTTCACCTGTTGGAACTCGTTATTAAGGTCGCTTCCCACACGGCGGGTAGGAGAATTGGGATCATCGTACTCCGGGTGCGCCCGCTCCAACTCCTGCAACTTGCGCAGGAGCGCATCGAACTCAAAGTCGCTGATGCTAGGGTTACTCTGTACGTAGTACTCGTAGTTATATCGGTGAATCGCAGTACGCAATTCCTCTATCTGTTCTTTTACTGTCATATCGTTCCTTATTATAATATATTTCCGCCCGGTACGGGGTGCGGCATTCTTTATTCACCCACGTACGTCACCTCCACCACCGTAATCACCTGTCCCTCGGTACGGAAACGAATGTTATACGATGCCAAGTTGAGACCATAGATACGTTCCGGGTTCTCCTGATAGTGCGGACGAGGATCCTGCTCCAGCACCCCCAAAGCCGATGCACGCAACGACTCCGGCAACCCCTTCAGCACACCATCCGGGTCCTGCACCACCATACGCTGATACTTCACCCTATCCGCAAAACCACACATAGCCTCCGGATGCGCATCGCAGTAAGCAAGGTACGGCTTGATATCATAGATAGGCGTACCATCCAGCATATCCACCCCCGAAACCCGTACCACAGGTCCCTCCGGCGTGTCCACATCAATCCCCTCAATCTTCACACAGGACAAACCGATGGGATTCGGTCGGAACGGCGACCTCGTAGCAAACACACCCACACGCTTATTGCCCCCCAGGCGCGGCGGACGAACCGTAGAGTGCCACTCCCCCGGAGCCTGAATAGCCCGCGAAAACTGCCACACAATCCACAGGTGCGAATACTCCTCCAGTCCACGCAGCGCCTCCGCCTTGCGATAGGGCGACGTGAACACAATTCTACCCTGCAATCCCTCCACCACACCACTCTGGCGCGGTATGCCGAATTTCTCCTTGAAGTCGGTACGTATGTGTGCTATAATCTCCATAACTTACTCGTTTTGCCAACAAAGGTAACACTTTTCCACCGTCACACCAACAAAATTACAAAAAAACAGCCGATAAATGTTCTTTTCCTTTGTCGTTCCCCGTAAAAACCTTACCTTTGCGCACCCCCTCTCTCGGTCTAACCTTTTTTGGGGGAGTAACACACACCCTATTACTAATAACAAACAGATGAATACATGAAACATCTACTACTCTCCGTAGCGCTAACCCTCACCGTTTCCTGCGGAACCGCTTGGGCACAAGAAAGTCCCGAGCGAGGTTTTCGTCATCCCGGCGGACTGCACACACAAGCCGACTTCGACCGCGTAAAACAGCAACTAGCCGATGGAAACGAACGCGTCACCCAAGCCTATAATCTGCTCAAGAAAGCAGAATACAGTCAGGCAGGCGTCACCAGTTACCCCGTAGCAACCATAGTGCGCGGCGGAGGCACCGGCGAGAACTACATCAACGCCGCCCGCGGAGCCACCATGGCCTACCAGAACGCCCTACGCTGGAAGATAGACGGCACCGAAGCCAACGCCAAGACCGCCGTCTCCATCCTCATGGCATGGGCCAACACCACCACCGCCATCAGCGGAGACTCCAACTACGCCCTCGCCGCCGGACTCTACGGATACCAGTTTGCCCAAGCCGCCGAACTCATGCGCGACTACGAAGGATGGAGCGCAGCCGACTTCAAGACCTTCCAAAACTGGATGCTACGTGTGTGGTACCCCTCCTGCATAGGATTCCTGCGCACACGCAACGGCACCTGGGAAAACTCCAGCAAATGGTGGCAAGCCCCCGGACACTACTGGAGCAACTGGGGACTCTGTAACGCCCTCGCCGTCATCTCCATAGGCGTGCTGTGCGACGATGTCTTCATCTATAACCAAGGAATGTCCTTCATAAAATACGACCAAGTAGGCACCTTCACCGAAGTGCGCACCGACGACCCCATAAAGAACGACGGACTCACCGAATTCTGGGGCAACCTCAT
>CAYOKO010000165.1:0-3615 GCA_964404555.1 uncultured Bacteroidaceae bacterium
AGATGTTCAAGAGAGCCGTAGCAGGTGGCTATGCTATTCCTGCATTCAACTTCAACACTATGGAGCAGATGCAGGCTATCGTGATGGCTGCAGTTGAGACTAAGTCTCCGGTTATCATGCAGGTGTCTAAGGGTGCGCGCAACTACGCAAACGGTACCATCCTTCGCAACTTGGCTAAGGGTGCTGTAGAGTATGCAAAGGAGTTGGGCTGTGAGCATCCCGAGATTGTTCTTCACTTGGATCACGGAGATACTTTCGAGTTGTGCAAGGAGTGTATCGATAACGGTTTCTCTTCTGTTATGATCGATGGTTCTCACCTTCCTTACGAGGAGAACGTAGCTCTTGCAAAGAAGGTTGTAGAGTATGCACATCAGTTCGACGTAACCGTTGAGGCTGAGTTGGGCGTATTGGCTGGTGTTGAGGATGAGGTTTCTGCTGCAGAGTCTCACTACACTAAGCCTGAGGAGGTAATCGACTTCGCTACTCGTACGGGTTGCGACTCTTTGGCTATCTCTATCGGTACTTCTCACGGTGCACACAAGTTCACTCCGGAGCAGTGTACTTTGGTTAACGGTGTGTTGGTTCCACCTCCATTGGCATTCGATATCCTCGCTGAGATCGAGAAGAAGTTGCCCGGATTCCCAATCGTACTCCACGGTTCTTCATCTGTTCCTATGGACGAGGTGAACACTATCAACAAGTTTGGTGGTCACTTGGAGGCTGCTATCGGTATTCCTGAGGAGCAGTTGCGTCAGGCTTCTAAGTCTGCTGTTTGCAAGATCAACATCGACTCTGACTCTCGTTTGGCTATGACTGCTGCTATCCGCAAGCACTTGGCTGAGCACCCGGGCGATTTCGATCCTCGTCAGTACTTGAAGCCGGCTCGTGAGAACATGAAGAAGATGTACATCCACAAGATTGTGAATGTGCTCGGTTCCGACGGTAAGTTGGCTCAGTAATTCGGACTTGAATACAAAAAATAATCGAGGAGTTTGCGCTCCTCGATTTTTTTTATTCTCCTTCTATGTTTTCAATGGCTCCCGATGTGGGGTTGAATGTGATATTTACCGTTTCTTTCTTATTGAAAAGCGAGCTACTCAATAGCTCTACATTACCCATTTGTGCAAAGGAAACTTCTTTCTTTAGCAATACCTGCGTGGGAGATGAGAGTTGGACAAGTCCCTTTCCTGGAACCGAATAGTAAACACCGGATGCGGTTTTTTTCTTTTCTAGAAGCTTAACCGTCTCTTCATCCGGTTCGGGACAAGTCTTGAGATCTTGTATACTTATATAATAAGGTGTACCCGAAAGATCGTCCTTGTCCACCAAACCAAGCTTCTGAGAGAAACGGAAACAAACCTCCTTCTCTACCTCACCCTCCGGTATGTACGTTAGGTATTGTGTCGTCGTTGTTACCTTCTCACTACCCGTGAACAACTGTTGGAGTGCCGTTTCCTGTAGGTTTAACTGCTGCAACATCAACTTGAGCTGTTCACCGTCTTTCGGTGTATTATCCGCTTCCCCACGAATCAACGCACTCTTGCTATCACGAATGTCGTATATCTCCTGCGCCGCTAACTCCGCCATCTTAGAGGTGCTTCCGGCAGAAAGCAAATCGCCCGTAAAGTATTGGTGAGCGTCTATGTAGCTATCGGTAATTGTAGCAGCTGCCTCCGGAATCTCTTCGTTGTACGTTGTCTTTTTGTTGATAGACAACAGTATTCCGCTATGTGTAAGAGACATGAGCGGTGCAATCGTTTTGTCTTTAAGCTTTATGGTGTAACCTTTCTCCTTATCGGCAACCGCCATTTCTCGGAGTTGGATACTCTTTATGGTGTACGTCGTAGTAGGAGATGTTACTACATCCTTTTGGTGTAGGTATCGCTCCGCAAATTGACAAAACTCCCCCGGAGTAATCTCCTTTTTTTCCACCTCCACACAGATACGAACTCCCGTTTTAGGAAGAAAATAGGTGATACCCTCGTTGTTGCTACCGGGAATGTACATCCCCGTCTCCGTTTGTGCGCTTGCCGATATGCTCATACACAGCATAAGCGAAGCCGTCAATATCTTATTTATCGTCATATTAAAACTCTTATTTATGGTTTCAAACTTCTGATTGCTTTCGGGATGTATTGTGCTATATCACTCGCCGTAAGTCCCTCCTCGCAGAACTCCTTTGCATAGATATCACCCGCTCTTCCATGTAGGAAAACACCCAGCAAACAAGCTTCCCGGGGTGTATAGTGTTGACACAAAAGCGACAGGATGATACCTGTAAGCACATCGCCACTCCCCGCAGTAGCCATACCGGCATTGCCCGAGGTGTTCAGATAGGTATGTCCTTCCGGAGTGCAGATGGCTGTATGATGTCCCTTCAGAATGACATATATCCGATAATCTCGTGCCAGTTTTTTAGCCTTTTCAATACGCTCGTATGTGGTAGTACTCGGCGTAACCAACGTGTCGAACTCCCGGGGATGCGGTGTTATGATGCTATCTTGAGGAATCAGCTCCAGCCACTCCTTGTGCATACCCAGACAGTTGAGCGCATCCGCATCGAGCACCACCCGAATCTTTGCCTCCGTGAGTAGCTCACGTACCGCCTCCGCCGTCTCTTTGCTAATGCCAATTCCCGGTCCAATAGCCACCGCCGTGTAGCGTATGCTGTCCGGAACATGGGTAATCATCTCCATATCCGTATCGTGCGAAACGATAGCCTCCGGTACACTTATCTGTATAATATCATTGTTGCAAGTAGGTGTGTGGATGGAAACCTTCCCCAGACCGGTGCGCAGCGAAGCCTTTCCCGCAAGGATTGCAGCCCCCGCCATACCATATTTCCCAGCAACCAACAGTCCGTGTCCCATTGTACCCTTATGTGCAAATGGGTTCCGTACCTTTATCATAGCCTTTACCTCCTCCTCTTCGATGGTGGAATAACCAATCTTCATCTCGTTCAGTCCGTCGGGATGCAAGTTGATATCCACAATTTCCACCTTACCTATATAAGGATAGTTCTCCGGCAGGAGAAAAGCCAGTTTCATACCCTGTACGGTAGCCGTAACGGTAGCCCGGATGATATGTTGCGGGTCATTGCACGTATTATCCTCGCACATCAAACCCGACGGAATATCAATGGAAAGCACATCGCACCCCGTACTATTGATAAACTTCACCAGCATGGCATATCCGCCACTCAGTGGTTGGTTTAGTCCCGTACCGAAGAGACCGTCTATAATCAACGCCTCCTTAGGAATGCTCGGCGTATCCATCTGCGTCGTAACCTCCGTAAACTTAATCGTAGGAATAGCAAGCAAGCGTTGCTTATTCGTCTCGCAATCGCTCGTGAGATACTGGCGCGGATTCATTAGGTAGACGAAAACCGCATATCCACGTTCCGAAAGCAATCGTGCAATCGCCAGTGCATCGCCACCGTTGTTGCCCGGTCCGGCAAAGACAAAAACCGGTGTCTCCTTGCTCCATCGCTCCGTTATGAGACGGGTGATGTTCACAGAAGCGCGTTCCATCAGATTGATAGAACTGATGGGTTCGTGGGTGATTGTATATTTATCCCAAGCCCTAAATTGTGTACCTAACAAAATTTTCATATGG
>CAYOKO010000166.1:0-3604 GCA_964404555.1 uncultured Bacteroidaceae bacterium
CATTTTCTGCCTTCACCTTGGTCTTGGCAGTAATGACGAGTTGTTCCTCGTTCACCTCCTTCAGAATACCCTGTTTCTTTTCGCCCTTCAGTGTGAGTACCTCCACCGGCTTACCGATATGGCAAACGTACTGCTGCAGCACCTTGAACGGTTGTCCTATGCCGGCACTGCCCACTTCCAACTCATAGTCCTGTTCGTCACGGTTGAGATGTTCCTCGATGAACTTGCTCAGTTGCACACAATCGTCAATCCAGACGCCCTCCGCATGGTCTATCTCCACCACGATGCGGTCGTCTGCACTCACGGTAACATCTACCAAGAAGTACTCCTTACCTTGGAGCCATTCTTCTACCAATTCTCTAACTACATTCTTGTCTATCATAAGCCTATTTAAATACAAAGTGAGGAGCTGTGTTCAAGCCCCCCACTTCATCATACGTTGCAAAAGTAATACTTTTTATTTGAATAAAAGCACTTTCGCCTCTTTTTTTTCGATTTTTAGTCTATTTTTATGGTGTAACGCTACTTTCGGGGGGTAAACACCATAGCCAAAAGACTATCACCAGACAAATGGTGACAAGAGCCATCATCATGATGCCTACCATGATGTTGCGGTTGTAATTACGTCTTTTTCTTGCCATTTCGGGTTCCTCCTTTCTGTTATTTGTTAAGTGTTTTCTTGTAACGCTCGGGGTCGTTCAGGAGGTCTACGGCTGCTTTGTATTGCTTGTCGTAGCGGAGCAGCATTTCGCCTTTGCCTTTCTGGAAGTAGTAGGCGGAGATAAGTTCCAGATTCGTTAGCTTTTTTACCTCCTCCTTGTAGCGGTCGAAGTCGCGGTCGAGTCCGGGTTCCAACTTGGTTTGGAGGGAGTCCAGATCTTCGCCTATGTTATATCCCTCTATGCGTGCCACTTCGCGCAGTTGGGCAAGCAATTCTCTGCTGCGACGGTTGTAGGTGAATTTGCGTTCCTTTATGAAGTTCTTGAGTGCTTCGTAGTCTTCGTCGCTCAGGTCAAACTCCGAGGGAGATGCTATGCTCTTGTGTTGCTGGATGTAACGGGCACAAAAGTCTACGAAATCGTCGCTCACAGCCAGGTAGTAGGGGAAGGTTGCGAGCGTGTCGTTCTTCATCTCTATATCCGGAGAGATACCGCCACCGTCGCGTACCTCTCTGCCGGTGGTGGTGTGGAATACCGTTGCTAGACTGTCTGCCAGAGGGGATGGGGTGCCATCGGAGCGCAGGCGTTTGGAATCGGCGTTGTGTATGCAGCGTCCGCTGGGGATGTAATATTTACTTGTAGTAAGCTTAAAACCACCGTTGTATGGGAGTTCGCGCAACTGTTGTACCAGTCCCTTACCAAAGGTACGTGTACCCATAATTACCGCACGATCCAAATCTTGCAGAGCACCCGATGTTATCTCCGATGCCGATGCCGTGTTGTCGTCTACCAGTACCACAATCGGCATATCTTCGGTCAGCGGAGCCTTCTTGGTGCGGAAACTCTCGTTGACCGATTCCATTTTACCTCGTTTGGACACCACTTCCGTTCCCTTGGGTACAAACATTCCCACAATATCTACCGCCTCTTGCAGCGAACCACCGCCGTTGTCGCGTAGATCCAGAACCAGTCCTTTCATTCCCTTATCCATCATGTCTACCAGCGCCTTGTGTACCTCCTGTGCAGCATCGTCGTGAAAGCTGGAGAGTTGCAGATAACCTATGCCGTTCTCTTGCAAGCCGTAGTAGGCAATGGTGGGCTCTTGTATGGTGCGTCGGGTGATGCGGAAGGTGAGCGGTTGCTTTTCGTCGATACGCTTCACCACCAGAGTAAAGGTAGTATTCGGTTCGCCGCGCAGCATCTTGCTCACCACGTCACTGGTCAGTCCCTGTACATCCTTTCCGTCGATACTCTGGATGATGTCTCCCATACGCAGTCCCGCCTCGGCAGCCGGATTCCCGGCATACGGTTCGCGTATCTCCACACGTTTCTCTTTGCTGCGGTAGGAGATGAGAGCACCTATGCCGGCATACTTACCGGTGGTCATCTGCTTCAGTTCATCCATCTTCTCCTCCGGATAGTAAGCCGTGTATCTATCCAGTGAAGCCAGCATATTGTCTATTGCTACATTGAACAGCGTATCCACACGGATGGAGTCAACGTAGTAGAGGTTCAGGTTCTGCATAATTGAGCTGAGAATGCTCATGTTTTTGGAAATTTCCTGACTGTAGTTCTTCTGTCCCCAACCCGTAAACGGTGTTAGGAGTATCAACAGGGTAATGATGCGAAAATAGTGTCTCATTTATTTTATATAATGTAACGGTCGGCAAATCTACAAAAAAATCGTCGAACAACGGCGGTTTCTTCGAGATTCTTTTCCGATATAACCTTATTTAAGCATCGCAATCTGTTCGTTTACCTCTTTCCACGTACTTTCGGGCAGTGTTGTGCCCACGTAGCGTATAACCGTGCCTCCCAGGATAGCTCCTATGTGAGCGGAGGTCTCCAGAGATTTGTTATGGGTGAGTCCGTAGAGGAATCCTGCCGCAAAGAAGTCGCCGGCGCCGGTGGTATCTACTACCTTGTCTACCTTGGTAGAGGGGTAGAGGTGTATGTTGGCATCCGTTGCTACGTATGCACCCTCCTTACCTATCTTCACTACGGCTATTTGGCACAATTCCGCCATCTCGCGAGCCGCATCCTCGGGACTACCGGCAGAGAAAGACTCGCTCTCCTTCTCGTTGGCGAAGACAATGTCGACATACTCGCGCATCACACGGCGGAAGAAATCTTTGTTTTCCTCTACTATATTATAAGATGCCAAGTCGAGTGCAACCTTCAGTCCCAGTCGATGGGCGGTAGCCATCATCTGTTCCATGAGGGGAGCGTTCTGTATCCAGTACCCCTCTATAAATAAAATATCGTACGCGCGAAGGATCTCCTCTTGTATCTCCTGCTCGTAAAATACCGCCGCCGCTCCCAGGTAGGTACCGAAAGTTCGCTCGCCGTCGGGAGTGATAAGAGTGGTTGCGATACCTGTGGGGAGGTCGTGATGACATAGATAAGGATGTACCCCATCCTCCCGACAACGGTTCTCGAAGAGTTCGCCGAACTCATCTTTTCCCACCGAACCCAAGAAACCGGGGTTTGCTTGTAGCTTTCCCAGCGCCTTTGCCATATTACCTGCCGAACCGCCGGTTGCGGTCTGCGTTTTGCGAGAAGTAAGAAAATCTTTCATTTTTTTCAAACCTTTCTCGTCGATGAGTTGCATACTCCCTTTGGGCAGATTTAGCTCCTTTAAGGGCGTTTCGCACTCCAAAATGGTCAAAATATCGACCAAAGCATTGCCAAAACCAAGAATTTTCATCATTTTCTGAATATTTTTCTGCAAAGTTATTGCTTTTTTCAAAATAAAGCACTAATTTTGCATCGCAATTCTGAAAAAGACACGGAATTCTGCTTCAATAGCTCAGTTGGTTAGAGCACCTGACTGTTAATCAGGGGGTCGTTGGTTCAAGCCCATCTTGAAGCGCTACTTCAGAGTTGCAACCTGCTTCAATAGCTCAGTTGGTTAGAGCACCTGACTGTTAATCAGGGGGTCGTTG
>CAYOKO010000167.1:0-3600 GCA_964404555.1 uncultured Bacteroidaceae bacterium
CTAGGAAGATGAAGATAGTAATTATAGATAACTACGACTCGTTTACATACAACCTTTCGCACTTGGTGAAGGAGTTGGGTGCCGAGGTGACGGTGTACCGTAACGATAAGTTCGAGATGGAGGCGCTGCAGCCGTTCGATAAGATTATTCTGAGTCCGGGACCGGGCATTCCGTCGGAGGCGGGTAAGCTCTTGGCGGTGATTGATACGTACAAGGGGGTGAAACCTATCTTGGGGGTGTGTCTGGGCGAACAGGCGATTGGTGAGTTCTTCGGGGGTAAGCTGACAAACTTGAGCGATGTGTACCACGGGGTGCAGACGAACACTCGATTGCTACACAACGACTATTTGTTCGAGGGACTGCCGGAGAATATCCAGGTGGGTAGATACCATTCCTGGATTGTGGACAACGAGGGGTTGCCTGCGTGTCTGGAGGTGACGGCGGTGAGCGACGAGGGCTATATCATGGCGCTGAAGCATCGTGAGTTCGACATTCATGGCATACAGTTCCACCCGGAGTCGGTACTGACACCGGAGGGTCACGTGATACTAAAGAACTGGTTGAACGGAAATGAGCCAAAACAATAACATCCAATAAATTAACCAATAAAAAAAATACAAATCATGGAAATGAAGGAAATACTGTCCAAGATGACGAATCACGAGGATTTGACGCGTGAGGAGACGAAAGAGATAATGATAAACATCACCAAGCAGGCGTACAGCAACGAGCAGATTGCGGCGTTGCTCATGGCTATCCAGATGCGTGGCATCAAGGTGGATGAGCTGTTGGGCTTCCGCGACGGACTGATGGAGACCGGCAAGAAGGTGGACTTCGGCGGTGAGAAGGTCATCGACATAGTGGGTACCGGTGGCGACGGAAAGAACTCTTTCAACATCTCCACGACCTCTTGTTTCGTGGTGGCAGGTGCTGGTTACAAGGTGGCTAAGCATGGTAACTATGCGGCTACTTCCGTGAGTGGTGCGGGCAATGTACTGGAGGAGTTGGGCGCTAAGTTTAGCGGCGAGTCCGAGCAGCTGAAGGCTACGCTGGATGCGTGTGGTTTTGTGTATATGCACGCTCCTTTGTTTGCTTACGGCATGAAGTTCGTGGGTCCTATCCGCAGAACCTTGCAGATTCCTACTTGCTTCAACTTGTTGGGTCCGCTGGTGAACCCGTGTTGTCCGCAGGCGCAGTTGCTGGGTGTGGCAAACTTGAACCAGATGCGTCTCTATGGACAGGTGTATGAGAAGATGGGTATAGACTACGGTATCGTAAACAGCATAGATGGTTACGATGAGATTTCTCTGACATCCGACTTCAAGGTGAAGACCAAGGAGATGGAGCGTGTGTTCTCGCCGTCGGAGCTGGGTTTCAACCGTTTGTTTGCTCAGGAGGAACTCTTTGGCGGTAAGACCAAGGAGGAGGCTAAGCAGATTCTAATCAATGTGCTCAAGAACGAGGCAACAGAGGCTCAGAAGGGTGCTGTCCTTGCCAACTCTGCCTTCGCTATCCACATACTGGAGCCTAAGAAGGAGATTGCGGAGTGTCTGGAGATAGCACGCACATCTCTGGAGAGCGGTAGCGCACTGAAGGTGATGCAGAACTATATAGAATATACACAAAAACAGTAATATAATATAAGGTATGGCAGATATCTTAGAGGAGATTGTGGCATATAAGCGCATTGAGGTGGCAGCACAAAAGGAACAGCTGTCACCACGTGCGCTCTACGCTACGGTGGAGAAATTGATGGATGGCGCTCCGGCGGTACGTAGTATGCGGGGGTCGCTGGCAGCTTCGGCTAGCGGTATCATAGCGGAGTTCAAACGCAAGTCGCCTTCCAAGGGGTGGATTAAGGAGTCCGGAAGACCGGAGGTGATTCCGCCTAGCTATGCACAGAACGGGGCAGCAGCGCTCTCTATACTGACCGACGAAAAGTACTTTGGCGGTGTGAGCGACTTTGTACGCACGGCACGTCCACTGGTGGGCACTACGCCTATCCTGCGCAAGGACTTTATGATAGACGAATATCAACTGTTCCAGGCCAAGGAGATGGGGGCGGATGCAGTGCTGCTCATAGCGGCTTGCCTCACAAAGGAGGAGTGCAAAATGCTGGCACAAAGAGCACACGAACTGCAACTGGAGACGTTGCTGGAGGTGCATGCGGAGCGCGAACTGGAGTACGTGGGCGACTGCATAGATATGGTGGGGGTAAACAACCGTAACCTGGGTACCTTCCACACGGATGTGCAGACCTCTTTCCATCTGGCTTCTCTCCTACCTCAGGATATGTTGCGTGTATCGGAGAGCGGCATAAGCAGTCCGCAGACGGTTCGTTCGCTGCGTGCTGCGGGTTTCCGTGGGTTCTTGATTGGTGAGAACTTTATGAAGACGGAGAATCCGGGGGCTGCACTCAAGACATTTATCGACGAAGTAACGGCATAGGCGGATGAAACGGATAAAGGTGTGCGGTATGCGCGAGGCGGAGAATATAGCCGAGGTGGAGGCTCTGGGCATCGACTTTATGGGCTTTATCTGCTGGAGTAAATCGCCGCGTGCGTTGACAGAAGTTCCTGCGTATCTGCCCTGTGGGTGTGAACGTGTGGGGGTGTTTGTCAATGCATCGACCCAAGAGATTGTGGAACGTGTGGGGGCTTTGGGGCTCCATGCCATACAGTTGCATGGACACGAGACACCGGAGTTCTGCCGTGAACTACGGGCACTGCCTGCCCTGCAGGGGGTGAAGTTGTTCAAGGCGTTCCAGATAGCCGAGGCGAAGGACCTGGAGGCGTGTGGGGCATACGGCGATAGCTGTAGTCTCTTTATCTTCGATGCCAAATGTGCGTGCTACGGGGGGAGCGGTAAGCAGTTCGATTGGAGCGTGCTGGAGCAGTATGATGCGGAGGTTCCCTTCTTGCTGAGCGGTGGTATCGGTCCGGAGAGCATAGAGGCGCTGGAGGCGTTTCATCACCCCATGTGGCAGGGAGTGGACTTAAATTCTCGTTTCGAAACAACTCCGGGACATAAGAATGCGGAGCTTCTACGGGAGTTCATCGCTCGTTTTCGTCAACTAGATTAAAATAAGACTATTAAAAGAAGAAAGAAATATGAACAAGATTAATGCATTGTTCCAAGAGAGCAAAGAAAAGATATTATCCATCTACTTCTGTGCCGGTGCTCCTACGCTGAACGGTACGGGGGATGTGATTCTGGCACTGCAACGTAAGGGTATACAGATGATAGAGATAGGTATCCCCTTCTCCGACCCTATGGCGGATGGTCCGGTGATACAGGCGGCTGCTACCAAGGCGCTTAAAAACGGTATGACGCTGCGTCTGCTCTTTAGCCAACTCAAGGAGATTAAGACCCAAGTGAACATTCCGCTGATTATGATGGGGTATCTGAATCCTATCATGCAGTATGGCTTCGAAGCGTTCTGCCAGAGTTGTGTGGAGTGCGGTGTGAGTGGCGTAATCATCCCCGACCTGCCCTTCAAGGACTACATGGAGGAGTACAAGCCGGTGGCAGATAAGTATGATATCCGCATCATCATGCTGATTACTCCGGAGACGGAGGAGGCACGCATCCACTTCATCG
>CAYOKO010000168.1:0-3588 GCA_964404555.1 uncultured Bacteroidaceae bacterium
CAAACGCCATAATTATAAAAAAAAGAATAAGAAAATGGGATAAAACAAACAAAAATACTATCTTTGTGGCAAGAAACTTGAATAAATAATAGAAAATAAGGATAAAGTATGATGAAACATTTTGCACTAGCTTGTGCTTGCCTGCTGTTGATAGCATCGCCGGCAGATGCCAAGCGTAAGAAGAAAGCTGTTCACAAGAAACAGGCTAAGCAAGAGGTTGTGTCTACGGTAAAGGACAACGGTTACTGGCTCGATCCCAACGTGAACCGAGTGAACACCCTGCCGGCACACGCAACATTCTTTGCGTACGAAAACGAATCGTTGGCATCCAAGGCCGACAAGACCGCATCGGAACGTTACCTCTCTCTAGAGGGAATGTGGCGTTTCCGCTTCGACGAGAACCACAACGATAGTCCCGCCGATTTCTATCAAGTGAAATACAACGACTCATCCTGGAAGAACTTCCCCGTGCCCGGTCTCTTCGAGCTCAACGGCTACGGCGATCGCATCTACAGCAACAACGGCTACGCATGGCGCACCGTCTTCGAGAGCAATCCGCCCTATATCTCCGAGAAGCAGAACTATACGGGTTGCTATCGCCAGGAATTCACCATTCCCGCTTCCTGGTCCGGCGACCGCATCATTATGCACGTAGGCTCCGCCACTTCCAATCTGGAGGTGTATGTCAACGGTAAGTTCGTGGGTTATAGCGAAGACAGCAAAGTAGCTGCCGAGTTCGACCTCACCAAATATGTCAACCCCGGTAAGAAGAACCTCATCGCCATGAAGGTAATGCGCTGGTGCGACGGTTCCTATCTAGAGGATCAAGATTTCTGGCGCTTCACGGGTATTGCCCGCGAGGTGTACCTATGTGCCCGTCCACAAGCCTGCGTAAGCGACCTCTTCGTTACCCCCGACCTGGTAAACAACTATACCGACGGTGTGCTGAACGTAAAGGTAAACACCGAGAAAGCCTCCGGAAAGAACCTGAAGTTGACCCTGAAGGATGCCGATGGCAAGGTCGTAGCCGAGAAGAGTTTGCAAGTACCTAAGGCAGACTCCGTAGATGTAAACTTCGAGGTAAAGAACCCGCTCAAGTGGACGGCAGAAACCCCGAACCTCTACACCCTCTACACCGAGTTGCAAGGCGAATCCAAGTCCAAGGGCGAGGTCATCGCTACCAAAGTGGGCTTCCGCAAGGTAGAGATAAAGGATGCACAAGTATTGGTAAACGGTAAGCCGGTTCTCTTCAAGGGTGCCGACCGTCACGAGTTGGATCCTGTTACAGGTTACGTAGTCACGGTAGACCGCATGATTGAGGATATACGCATCATGAAGGAACTGAACATCAACGCCGTACGTACCTGCCACTATCCAGACGACCCACGTTGGTACGAACTCTGCGACCAATACGGTATCTACCTGGTAGCCGAGAGCAACATCGAGAGTCACGGTATGGGTTATGGCGATAAGACCTTGGCAAAGAACTCCGATTATACCTTTGCACACGTAGAACGTAATCAGAACAATGTAAAGACCTATAAGAACTTCCCCTCCATCATCTTCTGGAGTCTTGGAAACGAGTCCGGCTACGGCGAGAACTTCGAGAAAGCCTACGACTGGGTGAAGGCTTACGATACCAGCCGTCCATGTCAGTACGAGCAAGCACATCAGAGTGGTAGAGCTACCGATGTGTACTGCCCTATGTACGCCGATTACAACCACTGCGAGAACTATCTCAGAAACAACCCCAAGAAGCCGCTCATCCAGTGTGAGTATGCACACGCCATGGGTAACTCCATCGGCGGATTCAAAGAGTATTGGGAACTTATCCGCAAGTATCCGAACTATCAAGGCGGTTTCATTTGGGACTTCGTAGACCAAGGCTTGCGCGACAAGAACGAGAAGGGCAACCTTATTTATACTTATGGTGGTGACTACGGACGTTATCCGGCAAGCGACCACAACTTCAACTGCAACGGTATCATCAACCCCGACCGTGAACCGAACCCGCACGCCAACGAGGTACGTTACTACTATCAGGACATCTGGGCTACTCCGGTAGACCTCCAGAAGGGTATCATCGAGGTGTACAACGAGTACTTCTTCAAGAACCTCGACAACGTAGAAATCCTCTGGCAGTTGGTAGCCAACGGAGAGGTAGTGGCTACAGGTGTCAACCAGCACATCAGCCTGGAACCGCAGCAGAAGACACAGATTTCATTGGCAGGCTACTCCATACCACGTGGTGTCACCGGCAAGGAGTTGCTCCTGAACATAGACTTTAAGTTGGCAAGCGCCGAGCCACTCCTGGAAATGGGTTACTCCATTGCCCGCGAGCAGATGACGGTAAATGCCTATACCTATCCTACACTGAACTCCATCAAGGAAGCAGCCGGACAGAAGACCATCGCCTCTAAGCGTAAGGTAAAGACCCTTGCCGATGTTGAGGCAGATAGCATCTTGGCAGCGTATGAACTCTCGGCCAGTGGCGTAAAGGTAACCTTCAACCGCTATACGGGTTGGATAGACTACCTCGACATCGACGGCGTATCCATGCTCGAGAAGGGCTGCTCCATCAAGCCGGAGTTCTGGCGCGCACCTACCGACAACGATTACGGCGCAAATATGCAGCGTGCATTGCGTGCATGGTACAATCCGGAAATGAAGCTCAAGAGCCTGGATTGCAAGAAGGATGGAAAGAGTCAGGTAGTAACGGCAGTGTACGATATCCCGGCTACCAGCTCGGTACTCACCATGACCTATACCTTGCTGCCCAACGGAGAGTTGATAGTCAACGAGAACCTGAACGTAGACGAGAACGCCTCCCAGAAGCCACAACCCTTCCGCATAGCCATGACATTGTGTATGCCGAAGGACTTCACCAACATAGATTACTATGGTAAGGGTCCGGGCGAGAACTACATAGACCGCAACAACGGAGACCGCATAGGTCGTTATCAGCAGAAGGTAGCCGACCAGTACTGGGGTTACGTTCGTCCGCAGGAGAGTGGTAACAAGACCGAGGTTCGCACCTGGAAGGTAACGAACGGTAAGTACGGTTTGAACTTCTACGGTTTGGCACCATTGCAGTGCCACAGTCTCAACTACCTGACCGAGGACCTCGACGATGGTGTAGACAAGTCAGCACACCAGAGTCACTCCGGCGACCTCACACCGCGCGATTTCACGGTAGTAACCGTAGCTCAGCGCGAGATGGGTGTAGGTTGTGTAAACAGTTGGGGTGCATGGCCACGCAAGGAGTATCAGAATCCGTATCAGGATTACGACTTTACATTTGTAATTTCACCTGTTAAATAACCAGCGATACAGTAAGTTTACGAATAGTGAAAAGTGGATGCCTCTCTTTCTCCGCAAGGAGATTGAGAGGCATTTTTGGTGGTATATGTAAAATAAAGGTGAAAAAAGTTTGGCAATTCCAAAGAATGTTGTACCTTTGCACCCGAAAAGATGAAAGTCTGTTCTACCCCCATGCGCTTGTGGTGAAATTGGTAGACACGCCAGACTTAGGATCTGGTGCTTTGCGGCGTGTAGGTTCGAGTCCTATCAGGCGCACAAAAAAATAGC
>CAYOKO010000169.1:0-3569 GCA_964404555.1 uncultured Bacteroidaceae bacterium
GTCATTGTCCCCTTTAATTTTGATACAAAGTTATATCTTTTTACGAACAAGACCAAGTGAAATAGGGAAAAAGTGAAAAGTATGTGCCCTTTCTAGAGGGTGAATCTACATACTGTTTGCTGTGAAAAACCATTACAAAACGCCGGTGACAAGACGGTGACAGGGGATTGTCACATTTAAAAGGCATACTTTCAGTGAGTTTGACACATTGTGACAGATGTGACACATTTTCTCGGTTTTTCCGTGTAGAGGAGAGAGGGAGGTGACAGAAAGAAAAAATGTCGATTTACTTGCCTGATTCACAATTCAGGTGACACATTTTTGAAATGGGCGTTTTTGAGACGAAAGGAGTGTCACCAAAAGATATGTGTCACGCCGTCACAATGAAAATGCCCTTCAAACTGCGAAAAAGATTTACATAAAGGGAAGGAGAAAATTTATACGCCTAGAAAAAATATTTTTCTTAGTCAATTAGCACTCGAATTCTATAGGAAAACGAGGCAAAGTCCTATGCTTTTTACACCGTTTCTCAGTATAATTCGAGTGCTAATTGCGGGCATTTAATTCGCTATTTAACCTAGTTTTTTGGAGGTGATTTCCGAAAACCCCAGGGACAAAACGAGCCTATCAGTCCTCCTCCGGATTGAAGTTCTTAATGATGTAGTAGACATTCTTGGGTTGGAAGTTCTTGTCGAACGGCAGAGGATAATTATCCACTCCTACCCAGGAATCGGCATCGGAAAGGTTCCAGAAGGTTACGTTGGTGATGACATCCTTGTGTCGACGCATGGTGCGGAACAGACGAGCATACTCCTCCTCTTGCAACGTGCGTTGGTAAGCCGGAATCTCTCCACCTCGACCCCTATCGAATTGCAGCTGACCACCCATCTGCTCGTTCAGGCGGACATCCAACTCCGTTATTTGCACCTCGCTCACTATCTCCGAGTACTTCCGTATGGCAGCCTCGAACAGTTCGGCCGTTGGACCGTAGATGTTGTAATGTCCCTGCATACCGATGCCATCGATAGGAGCGCCGGCAGCTTTCATCTTCTTTACCATCTCGTAGATGCGGTCACGCTTGCCGGGGTCGAAGGCGTTGTAATCGTTGTAGAATAGTTTGGCATTGGGGTCTGCTTCACGGGCATATTGGAAGATTTTCACGATGAATTCGTCGCCACAGAGTTCCAACTGACGGGTCTTGCGATAAGGACTGCCGTCCTGTGAAGGCGTGTCGGCAATGGCTTCGTTGAGCACGTCCCATGCATAGACCACATCTTTGTAGCGGTTCACAACGGCGTGGATATGTTCACGCATTCGTTTGTAGAATACCGCCTTGGAGACGGGCTTCCCATGTTTATCGGTAAACATCCAGTCGGCAAACTGTGCATGCCAACAAAGGCAGTGACCACGCATCTTAACACCGTTGCGTCGGCACCAGTTGGCTATGCTGTCGGCAGCCCCCCAGTTCCACACATCTTCGGCAGGGTGTAGCATACCGGGTTTCATGTCGTTCTCGGCAGTCACGCTGTTGAAGTTCTTCTTGACCAGTGCCATTTGTTCGGGCGATGCCAGGTTGCGCATATTCAGCGCCACACCTATGGAAAAGTAATCTCTGTAGGTATCCTTATAGCCGGTTGTGTCAACGGTTGTCGGTGCCCATCCGGGTTGCGCACGGAGAACCGTGCTAAGGATGCAGGACAGCAGTAGGAGTGTCCATCTGTTCATCTTTCGTTTCTTCATTGTTGTATTATGGTTAAACATAGTAATATACTATGAATACGGGCGATAGCGTAAAATATTGTGCTGTAGTGTCGTTTTTTATTCGGTAAAATACAAAGTTTTGGATCTATATAACACACCTGTTGCCGACCAAGAGTATAATAGAATGTTTACCCTGTTGATAACAAGTATGTTATATAAATCCAAAACTATTATTTAGTAGTTCTCATCCTCGAAGGATTCCTCTATGATATAGTCGGTATCCATCTCGCATTCGGAACTCTCACCGCTCAGCGTATTTTTGGCACGCAGCGCAAGATCCTCTATATCATCGTTCTTTATGTCGGCTATGTTGTAGACACTTACCAGCATCTCACGTTTGCTGCCGTTGGGAGCAACAATAACACCCGACTTACCCTTGGTGCAGTACAAGAATCCGGAAGACTCCTTGACTACCTTGAATCCCTTGTCCTTCAAACTCTTACCAACCTTCTCGAACAGCTCCTTGTAGTACTCGTCGCTCAAGGAAACATTTATCTTAAAGTTCTTAACGCGAGCCTCTTCGTTGAAGCTGTATTCGTAGTGGTCGAGAGATTTATAGCTGTAGAAACCCAAGTTATGAGTAGTGTACACTGCCTTGCTGTTCACAAGATTGGTCGTGGCAATAGCCGCTGCCATAATGTTGTAATTAAGACCATTATCGAATCCGGGAACCGAGAAGTTGAAGGAACGTGACAGGGTAGACGGCTTTTCGGTGATATGCTTGGAAGCTTGGTCGCCAAACTTAACCTTGCCCACTCCGTTCTCGTTTATCTGGTCGGTAAGCTGCTTGGTTATGGCATCCAGATTGATGAAATCCGAGTTGACAGATATGGTTAGGTTCACCAACCCTATATCGCGGAAACTCTCCTTGGAGATGCTTTTACCCTTTTCGTTGTAGAACAATAGATCCTTGCCATCCTTAACAAGTAGGTCGAACTTCGTATCCATGTCGTAATCAACTAGGCACTTCGTACGCATATCCTCCAAGTCCCGGATGTCCTCAATGGTGGTTATCTCGTCTCCCTTGGTATCGAGAATTACCCCCTTGTGGTCGTCTACGCAGATAAATTTATCGTCTCTAAGGTATATGCTACCATACTTGGCGCGAACTACCACCTCGCCGTCGAAGTTCATGACACCATATTTGTATTCGTCGCTCCGGTAGACGTAGAATTTCTCGTTGTATTGCTTTATCTCCTTGACCTTTGAGGGAGCCTTCGTAAACTCTCCCTTCAGGTTCAGGAAGCCACATTCGCCGTCCTTTTCCGCTACGACCTTCTTGTGTAGTACACTCAGAGAGAGGATGGTTAGGTTATCTTTGACTTTTAAGACGACTTCTCCTTTCTTGTTTACAATCATCGCTTCCATGCCTCCATCCTTATTATTATAGGCAATGGCATAACCGTCGTGGAACGCTTCCAGGATGTCGAAGCTTGGCTTGATAACCACCTTACCACTTGTGTTGATGGCACCTTTCCGACCATCTTCGTTGCTGATGATGGCCAGTCCGTCGTTAAAGCCAATGCTCACGCTTACAATCTCTTTATTGTCGACGGGGGTAAGGGTGAAGTCTGTTTTACCCTTTCCGTTGACAAATTCTATGCGTTGTCCCTTCTTGCAGACGGGTATTAGCCCCTCGGTCATGATGCCAACAGACTTGAGTTCCTCGAGTCCTTTTACCAATTCCGGCTTCTTGTCGGCTTTATATACGCTGTAGCCTCCGTTTTCCTTCACGATGAAATATCCGTTGATGACGGCCGACGGTTGTGTCTCGTATTCATCGGAGATGAGCATTTCGCCTTCCGGAG
>CAYOKO010000170.1:0-3562 GCA_964404555.1 uncultured Bacteroidaceae bacterium
CTCAAGTCCTCCAACTCCTCCTTCACCTTGTTCAGTCCCAGACGATTGGCTATAGGTGCATAGATATAGAGCGTCTCACCCGCAATCTTATATTGCTTGTTGGGTGGTTGTGAATCCAGCGTACGCATATTGTGTAGGCGGTCGGATATCTTAATGAGAATCACACGAATATCGTCGCTCATGGTGAGCAGCAGCTTCTTGAAGCTCTCCGCCTGCACCGAAGCCCTATCGCCAAAGATACCACCGGATATTTTGGTGACACCATCCACAATCTTTGCCACACGTTCGCCAAACAAGTTCTCTATATCCTCCACCGTATAGTCGGTATCCTCCACCACATCGTGCAGCAGTGCCGCACAGATAGAAGTTGACCCCAGACCAATCTCCTCGCACGCAATCTGTGCCACGGCGATGGGGTGCATGATGTACGGTTCGCCCGATAAACGGCGAATACCCTTGTGTGCCTGTCGTGCAAAGTTGAAAGCCTTGGTTATCACCTCCACTTTGCGACGATGGTTGGAATCGAGGTAGGTCTTTAACAGACGTTGAAAAGCCTCTTCGACCAATTGATTTTCCTTTCGTTCTTGATCATTCAGATTCTCCATACCCTCAGCTGTTTTCAGGTTATTTTACACGGATGCTTCTTCCTTGTTGTATGTTATCACTACGCAATCCGTTCATTCGTTTCAGTTGACTCACTGTAGTGCCGTTACGTTTAGCAATGGAACTCAAGGTATCACCCTTTCGCACCACCACACTCTTGTTACGCCCCTGTCTGCCACCTGACTTCCCTTTATGTCGTCCGCCGGATGACTTACTGTTATTACTAGCCACCACAGTCTCGTTCACCGTCACCACCGCACGCTTGGTGAGCCACTCATCGGCCCGGTATTGGTAGATGGAATCTCCCCATGAGATGAAGGCGCCAATCGACTTTTGCGGAATGCGGATGGTACTCTCCTTATAAGAACCCGGCACCAACGTGGTACGATACTGCGGGTTCAAGGTCTTGAGAGCCTCCAGACTCACGTCGCACATCTCCGAAATCTGTCGCAAATCGATGTCCCGGTTCACCGTTACCGTATCCGTACTCACCGGAATGCGAGGTTTCATGGGGCATATACTGTGTTCGCTGTAATAGTTCATAATATAATTTGCCGCAATGAATGCCGGCACATATCCCTGTGTCTCACGCGGCAGATAGGGGTAGATAGCCCAGTAGTCACGCTCCTCGCCGGCACGGTGTATCGCCTTGATTACATTGCCCGGTCCACAGTTGTAGGCAGCTATCACCAGTGTCCAGTCCTGGAATATCTTATACAGGTCGCGCAGAAAGCGAGCCGCTGCATACGATGACTTTATGGGATCCCGTCGCTCGTCTATAAGACTGTTTACCTCCAGATTGTAGCGCTTACCCGTAGTGACGATGAGCTGCCACAATCCTGCCGCCCCTGCACCGGAAGTAGCATTCGGGTTCAGTGCCGACTCAATGATGGGTAAGTATTTCAGTTCCAGTGGACAACCGTACGTCTCCAGCGCCTCCTCAAAGAAAGGCTCGTAGTATGAAATAGCCCCCAACAAGTAGGGCACGGAATAGCGAAGTCGGTGGTTGTATTGTTCTATAAAGCGACGAACAATAGGATTGAACGGCATCTCCATAACAGTAGGCAAGGCACTCAGTCGCTGTATGTAGATATCGTCCGTAAATTCCGGAACGGAACCACTGTAAGAGCAATCCTCGTCGATGCTCAGAATATCTTGCGTGCGCCATTCGTGCAACATACTGTCGATATCCTGAAACATACCCTCCGGTATCTCGATATCCTCCCCCTCATCGTCCATGAAATCATCCTCCTCCTGAGCCCACACGTCTGCAGACCATAGTGTACACAAGATACACCAGATAAATATAATAATGTATTGCTTCATAATCTTGTTCTAAAAGTTGAGGCTGCATTGCAGTCCGTAGGCACAGTCGGACAGGTTGGCTACCCGGTTACTCTTTTGAATCACAGCCGGTTCTATGTGCAGAGACAAATCCTCGGAGATGTCGAAGACCGAAAGATGTGCATCAACATAAGCATCCACTACCGAAAGTAAATAGACACCAATCATGCAGAACAGACTCAAGTCGCGATACTTACGGTAGTAATCCTTCTTGCGTCGGAAAGTTTCCTGGAAGCGCGACTCCTGTCCTTCGATAGAATATTTAAGCGGTAACATCTGCTCATAACTCTTGGTGTTAGGGTCATCGTCCATAAGGTCGAGATACGCCTGAGCATAGTCGCGATACATCTGGTTGTTCCAAGAGTATGCATAAGCACACCCCACCATACCCCCGTAGAAGATAGGGAGTTTCCAGTATTTTCGATTATAAATCTGTCCGCCACCCGGAAAGACCAGACCCAACCACAACGCACGTTGCGGGTCGGGGACAAACTGTTTTTTGCGTTGCAGTTTCTCCAACTCCTTCTGCAATGCTATGGAGTCTTTTTCGCTCATCAGCGTCAAGCTCGAAGCCCTCTCTTCTGCCTCCTCCTGCATACGGTTTACCAGAGAGTCAACCCGTTGCATCTCCAAGGAATCGGCATTTGTTGTCGGCACCGCTGTCTGTTTATCCTCCCTCATCTCCTCCTCTGTCTGTGCCTGTGCAACCACAGGGAAGAGACAACAGAGAAGCACCAAGACAAACGGATGCACGCTCTTATAACCTTTATTTCTCAATTTTTATCCTGTCAAATATTTCAATAATCCTTTCCATTTCACTCTCGTTGGAGAACGGAATGGTTATCTTTCCCTTGCCCGTGTCGGAACACTGCAGTTGGACGCGTGTCCGGAACAACCCGGAGAGTTGCTCCTTGAGCAGCGCATACAACTCCGACGAGTTGTTGCTAGCCTTTATCTTCTTGTTGCCCACCTGCACCGTTTCGCCCGAGTTCAACGCCTTAACAGCCTCCTCCACCTTGCGAACCGACAGACCTTCCGACTGCACCATATTGAACACCTTGAGCTGCTTTTGCGGGTCGTTCAGAGCCAACAAAGCACGTGCGTGTCCCATGTCCAACTCCTTCTTCTCCAGAGCCACCTGCACCTGTGCCGGCAACTTCAGCAAGCGCAAGTAGTTGGCAATCGTAGCACGATTCTTACCCACCCGTTCGCTCAAACGCTCCTGCGTCATGCCATATTGTTCCATGAGGTGCTGGTAAGACAAAGCTATCTCAATGGAATTCAAGTCCTCGCGCTGAATGTTCTCTATCAGCGCCATCTCCATCACGTTCTCATCATCCGCCGTACGAATGTATGCCGGGATGGTAGCCAATCCGGCAATCTGTGATGCCCGCCAACGGCGTTCACCGGCTATAATCTGATACGTACCATCGTTCATGCTACGCAACGTAATGGGTTGTATAATACCTATTTGTGCAATAGAATCCGCCAACTCCTGTAAAGCCGTAGGCTCAAAGTCCTTACGTGGCTGGTTAGGGTTTGCAAATATCTTTGTAATGTCTATTTCGCTAATGCCGGAAGCCCCGGACGTATGCACCTCCTCGGTAGAAATCAG
>CAYOKO010000171.1:0-3554 GCA_964404555.1 uncultured Bacteroidaceae bacterium
GCACCCGGATAATATGGCTGCAGGTCCTGCTTCTTACGGTATGACCGATACATTGGGTCGTATGCACTCCGATGCTCAGTTTGCAGGTTCTTCTTCTGTTCCTGCTCACGTTGAGATGATGGGCTTCTTGGGTATCGGTAACAACCCGATGGTTGGATGCTCTGTAGCTTGTGCCGTAAACGTTGACTTGGCTTTGAACAAGAAGTAATTGAAATAACAAACGCTTTCAATTATATCATAGGGACTTCTTCTTTTGGGGAGGTCCCTTTTTTGATATCCTTACAAACTTACCGGGCAACACCTACTACATCGGATGTCCTTGCCCTTGGGTTTTCGATTATTCAATTCAAAAAAAACAGCCTAAACAGGGGGTAAAACGCACTGTGTTTGCAGTCATTTCTTACTAGAATAGCAGGTGAAAAGCGTACGACTTTGCATCAAAGTCTACCGTAACTCGGGTGCTAACGCAGTAAGAAAAATATTTTTCTGCCCGCAAATAATTTCGGGAGTCCGTTGTGTAAATTATTTTCGTATATTTGAAGGGAATTCTCGGTGACACATATCTGTGAAGACCTTCGGGTGACAGATATCTTGGATTAAAAACGGCTCTTCCGAAAATGTGTCACCTGAATTGAGTATCAAGCAAGTAAATCAATATTTCGATTATCTGTCACCACCTCTCCTCTCCCCTTTCCGCAAATACCAAAAGTGTGTCACATCTGTCACTTATGTATCAAACACACTGTGAATCACGGATATTAAATGTGACAAGCATCTGTCACCGGGGTAACAACGGAGATTTGTAATAGTTTTTCCCGATATACGCCGGTGGATTCGCAACAGCAAAGCATTACACCAAGAACTAGAGGCTATGGACTTGGGCAATTATTTTTCTCCCCCTGCACGGTATCATCCTGCGCAGGGGGAGTTTTTGTATAACGGCACGCACCATCGATACGTGACATCACTTCATTCCACGAGCCCGGAAGATTTTGTCGCGGGCATCGTTTATTTGTTGCATCTTTGCCTCGGCAGCACGCTTTACATCCTCGCCCAGTGTTTGAACCTTGTCCGGGTGATGCTTGCGAACCATGTTGCGATAGGCAGTGCGCACCTCCTGGTCGGTTGCATCCGGAGTAAGCTCCAATACCTTGTATGCCTCCTCTAGAGATGCTCCTCCCAAGTTTAAGAGAGAATCTACCTCGGACTCGTTCAAACCCATGTAACGAGCCAACTCCTTCAACGCTACGACCTCTGCATCACACACCACACCATCGGCCTTGGCTATGCCACACAAGAAAGCCAACAGCTGCAAGCGCTGCTCCGGAGAGAGAGCCTCTGCCACCTGGACGGCACACTGGCAAATCATACGGCGGAAGGATTGCGGATCCTCACGCTCCATGCGTTTGCGCTCCTCGAAGATGCGCAATAATATCTCGTTGCCCTCAGCCTCCGCCTCGGTGCCAAACACCTGGCGCAGAAAGGCACGCACGTACTCCATCTCACTGTGCATCACCTTGCCGTCGGCACGTATTATGTAGGACGCCAGTACCAATAGGGCAAAGCGAAAACTGTATTGCGTACCCGTCTGGGTGTTCTCTGCCGTACTCCTGCTGTCGTTACGATCGTCGCCTAGAGAAAGGGCGGCATCGAAGATGGCTCCTATCACTACTCCTGCCAGTGCTCCCAAGGCACCGCCGGACATGAATCCCAGGATGCCTCCTATCCATTTTGCTTTCATAATTTTCTTTTCTATTTAAATACGGTGGCAAAATTACAAAATCTCTTTTGTTATTTCAAAAAAAAGTTGTTCTTTTGCACCCCGAAAGCAAAAAACAAAGAAAAAAAGATGAAGGACAAAAACATTCCGGGCCATCTTATGGCTCTTTTTGCCAATATGCTGTGGGGACTGATGTCACCCATCGGCAAGTCGGCTCTTGCCGAGTTTTCGGCTCTTTCGGTTACTACGTTTCGTATGGTGGGGGCTGCTGCCTGCTTCTGGATTCTGTCGCTCTTCTGCAAGCGGGAACAGGTGAACCATCGCGATATGCTGCGACTCTTCTTTGCTTCTATCTTTGCACTGGTGTGCAACCAAGGGGTATTTATCTTCGGTCTGTCACTCACATCGCCTATCGATGCGAGCATCGTGACAACAACCCTGCCCATCGTGACCATGATTGTGGCGGCTATCTTCTTGAAGGAGCCTGTTACGGGCATGAAGGTGATAGGTATATTCCTGGGAGCTGTGGGGGCTCTCATCTTGATAGTGAGCAGTGGTAGTGCGAGTGGCGGGGGAAACCTCTTGGGAGATATCTTCTGCCTCATGGCGCAGATAAGCTTCTCTATCTACTTGACGGTGTTTAAGAGTCTGTCGCAACGATACTCTCCTATCACGCTCAATAAGTGGATGTTCGTTTATGCATCTATGTGCTACATTCCGCTCTCGTACAACGACTTGGCGTCCGTGGAGTGGACATCTATCTCTACGGCTGCCTACTGGCAAGTGGCGTATGTGGTGCTGGGGGGTACGTTTGTGGCGTATATCTGCTTGATGGGAGCGCAGCAAAGGTTGCGTCCTACGGTGGTGAGTATGTATAACTATATGCAACCTATCATGGCATCGGCCGTGGCTATTGTCTTGGGGATGGGAAGTTTCAATGTCCAGAAGGTGATTGCTGTGGTGCTGGTGTTTACGGGTGTCTACATTGTGACGCAGAGTAAGTCCCGACGGGATTTGAAGGTTGAGAGAAAAAGAAGATAATCGAGAAAAAAGAAACATCCACGCCGACTGCAACGTGGATGTTTCTTTTTTTATTTTTTATAAATGTGACGTGCCAAGCCGTATAGGTATCGGCGGAAGCCGGGTTGGTAGGCCAGGAGTTTGTCGAACCAGGGGGTGAAGCGGGTAACCCAACGAACTACTATCCCGACGAAGAACATTGCTACCAGGGTACCTATGCCTATGATGTGCCACTGCCAGGCGCCAAAGAATACGTAACACAAGATGACTCCTATCGCCACCAGCGTTATGTCGATGATAATTTTTACCTTGGGAAACTCTGCGTGCGTCACCTGGCACACTGCCACGGAGATGCCTTCGCCGGGCATGGTGACACTGCCGCAACGCACCTCGAACGCTATACCTATACCTAGGAAGATGCACCCCATCAACTGCGTCAACACCTGCTGACACAGACCGTCGGGTACCAGCCATGCGGTGAGCATCATCCAGAAGTCCAGCATCATGCCAAAGACAAAACCTATAACCAACTGGAACAGCTGAACCGCCTCGAACTGTCTGCGCAGAAGGAGAATCTGCAACACCACAAAGACCGCATTCATGAGATATGTGTACTGACCTATGGTGAGCATGGGCACCCACCCCTTGGCACCGGCATTCTCAAAGACATACGGAATAACACTAATTACACTCGAACCCAGTGCCGAGCGTACGCAGCAGGCTACGCCCAACGTCATGACGAGGAGCGAAAGAATCAACAAAAAATGCTGCCAACAAAATGAAACAATTTTATCCTTCATATCCTAATAAATCT
>CAYOKO010000172.1:0-3391 GCA_964404555.1 uncultured Bacteroidaceae bacterium
AGTAGCCACCTTCCTGGAACTCTCCAAAGACGGACAGACATTATTCATATAAAAAGAAAACAGATATGGTACATACATTGGACATTACGAAAGAACATTGTCCCATGACATTTGTTCGCACCAAGTTGAAACTCGCCCAAATAGCCAAGGGCGACATACTGGAAGTGCTGTTGACCGAAGGAGAACCCCTAAAGAATGTTCCCCGCAGCGCCGAGGAACAAGGCTTCAAAGTTCTCTCCATAGAACATGTAGAGGGCACCACCCACAAGGTCGTGATACAGAAATAGTAACGACCGTAAACGCCCCACAAGAAAAAACAAACGATATAACGAATCTAATAAAAAAGTACAGAGATGTCAGAAAACAACATTCAGCGTAGCGTGACGACAGCCACAGCGCGCAAACTTGCGAATACCACCAAGACCGCCCCACAAACCGGTTCTATTACCCCCAGACTACTCCTCAAGTTGCTCCCCTGGACACAAGTAGAGAGCGGAACCTTCCGCGTCAACCGTACCAAGGTGGAACTCAAGAAAGCCGAACGCATCCAGGTGGAATACCTCGATGGCGTACCCAGCTTCCGAGCAGCCAGTCTGCGCAGCATCCCCCTCTTCTCCTACATCGATGAACGCATTGTGCGCCGCATAGCCAAAGGTTTCGTAACCACCGAAGTACCCCTTGGAGAATCTCTCATCACCGAAGGAGTAGACCGTCAGCAATTCTTCATCGTAGCCAGCGGACAAGCCGAAGTCCTAAGCAAAGGACTCCACGGTGAGGAACTCCGCATCGCCCTCCTCAGTGAAGGAGAATACTTCGGCGAAAGCGACCTCCTCAACGACACCCTCTCCAGTGTCACTGTTCGCAGCATCACCCCCAGTGTATTCTTCACCCTGCAAAGCACCGAACTCGAGGCCCTCATCAATGAAGTCCCCGACTTCCGTCAGCAGTTCCAAAACGCCGTCGATGAACATCTCCGCCTCAAGGCCACCGTCAACATCCACGGAGAGAAACACATCGACCTCGTGAGCGGACACGAAGAGGACAACATCATCCCCGAAACCTATATCGACTATGAGGAAAACCCCACCGAGTATTCCCTCAATACCCTCCAAACAGTGGTACGAATCCATACCCGCGTGAGCGACCTTTTCAACAACCCCTTTAACCAACTCGAGCAGCAGTTACGACTTAGTATCGAGAGCATTAAAGAACGTCAAGAATGGGAACTTATCAACAACAAGCGCTTTGGACTTCTCGCCAGTGTAGACCCCGGTTACCGCATCTCCACACGCTACGGAGCCCCCACCCCCGACGACCTCGACGAACTCCTCTCTCTGGTATGGAAGAACCCCAGCTTCTTCATAGCACACCCCCGTGCCATCGCCGCTTTTGAACGCGAGTGCACCTGGCGTGGCGTACCCCCCGAGACAACCGACCTCTTCGGAACCAAAGTAATCCTTTGGCGCGGCGTACCCCTTATCCCCAGCGATAAGGTAGAAATCCAAGGACAATACCTCACCAATCGCGGCGTAGGCACCACCAACATCATTCTGGTACGCACCGGCGAGAAAGAGCAAGGCGTGGTAGGACTCCATCAGACCGGCATCCCCGGCGAGATAGCACCCTCCCTCTCCGCCCGACTCATGGGACTCGACAAATACGGCGTCGCCTCCTATCTCTTGACCAAATACTTCAGCCTGGCTGCCCTCACCGACGATGCCATCGCAGTCCTCGAAAACGTAGAGGTGGGCTATTATCACGACTATCAGCATCGCAACCTTATTGAGAAATAATTATGATTCCATCAGAGTTAGATAACACATTTGTAGGAACCGACCCGGGTGATGTGGGTCGTCTGCGCCAGATAGCCTCCAAATATTGTCCGGAGGAGATACGCCGGGAGGTACGCCCCTTGGTGCCGGACGGAGTGGACGAACTCAATCTGGACGACCTCAAAGAAGGTTTCTTGCGTCTGCTTCGCGGAGAAGATGCCTTCCCCCCGTTGCAGGTAGGCAATCTGGAAGACGATACGGAAATCGCTTCGCCCACTACCGCCACCGCCTCGCATCGGGTGTATCCCGAACAGCGAAATCTTCCGGACACGGGATTTGGCGTCGGATTGCCGGAGACAGAGTCGCTTCGCCGCCTGAACTATGAGGAGACAGACACGCTGAACACCACAGAGTTGCGCAAGGATTTCCCCGTGCTTTCTCGCAAAGTCAACGGTCACGATCTGGTGTGGTTTGACAATGGAGCTACGACACAGAAACCGCGTCAAGTGATTGAGGCAGTTCACGATTACTACACGAATTACAACAGCAACATCCACCGCGGTGCACACACCTTGGCGGCGGAAGCCACCGATGCCTACGAAGGAGCCCGCGAGAAGGTGCGTCGCTTCATCCATGCCGCATCTACCGACGAAATCGTCTTTGTGCGAGGCACCACCGAGGGTATCAACCTGGTAGCACAAACCTTTGGCCGTGCGTTCGTTGGGGTAGGAGACGAGGTAATCGTTTCCACACTCGACCACCATGCCAACATCGTTCCTTGGCAGCAGATATGCAAAGAGCGCGGAGCCAAACTGAAAGCCATTCCGATAGACGACAACGGCGATTTGTTGCTCGATGAGTACGAGCGCATGATTACCCCCCGCACCAAGTTCGTATCCGTGGGGCAAGTCAACAACACCTTCGGCACCATCAACGATGTGCGTCGCATCATCCGAGTGGCACACAGTCACAACATCCCGGTGCTGATAGACGGCGCACAGAGCATCGCCCATACCAAGGTAGATGTGCAGGAGTTAGGAGCGGACTTCTTTGTCTTCTCCGGACATAAGATTTATGCTCCTACAGGTATTGGTGTGGTGTACGGTCGCAAAGAACTTTTGGAAACACTCCCTCCCTGGCAGGGAGGTGGCAACATGATTGTGGATGTTACGATAGAGGAGACGAAGTTCAATGCACCTCCCGCTCGTTTTGAGGCAGGCACCCCCAATGTGGCAGATGCCATAGGTCTGGGAGCGGCGTTGGACTATGTCTCTCGCGTAGGTATGCAATACATTGAACACCACGAACATGCACTCACGGAGTATGCACGTCAGCAGTTGGGACGCATACCGGGATTGACGCTGATAGGCAATCCTAAGCATCGCGTGAGTGTGGTGAGTTTTGAGTTGAACGGTCTGGACACGCCATCGGTCGGTCAGTGGCTTGACCAAGAGGGTATAGCCGTGCGTGCCGGTCACCATTGTGCCCAACCGGCGCTTCGGGCCTTGGGCTATGAGATGAGTGTACGTCCATCGTTTGCCTTTTACAATACAAAAGAGGAGGTGGATAAGTTGGTCATTGCCGTGCAAAAGATTCTCTCGGAACACAGCGTATAAACA
>CAYOKO010000173.1:0-3189 GCA_964404555.1 uncultured Bacteroidaceae bacterium
GGTGCTTGCAGGGGTTCATCTGTAACGGATGCATCGGCAGGTGAATGGGACGGTAAAATCGGAGATTCGGATGTAACGGTAACTACATCGTCCGATTTTATCGTGGATTCGTCCGAAGTGGGTTCTTCTGCCACGGAATGGTGGTGTACTTCGACTGAATCCTCCGTTGGTATGTCTACGTGTACATTTAACTCCGGGACATTCGGCTTAGCGGCTGTCTCGTAGGCGGTTAATTGCTCATCGGTAAGGGGATCTTCTTCGGTATTTTCCAGCACTCCGGTATCTACGTTGCACTCATCGAGCATTACGGAGGTGAAGCCGGCGAAGGGTTTGTTTACTTTGTCCTTGAGCACAGCATCGGGGGTGAAAGTTACACGGAAGTGTTCCTTTATCTCTATGCGTTCCTTGGTGTTCACGTCTACACTGGTGCGGGCATTCACTTCCAGAAGTTTGAAGGTGCCTATGCCTTTTATGCGTACCACTTTGTCGGCTAATAGGTTCTCTTCTACAATCTCGAAGAGAGACTGTACGAAACGTTCCGCATCGATTCCGGGAATTTCTATGCGGTCGGCTATGCGCTGAATGAATTCTTGGAGGTTTACTTTCTTATCCATCTTTCTACTTCAACTTTTCTTTAAAGAGACCTATGGGTTTGAAACTCACCACAAACTTGGGGGGAACCAACATCTTAACTTGAGTGACAGGATGTACCACCACGCGTTCCAACTTCTTCTTCACATCGAAGGTCGCAAAGTTGGGCACAACGAGCGAATCGCCTTCCATCAAGATTTCTGCGAGCTCTTGCTGAAAGGCATCCAAATACTCCGCCAAGTCCGACTTGGAGAGGTCGGTCTTCTTGCACATAGCGGTTACAAAATCCTTATGCTTCATGCTATTATACTGTTTCCGGTACTACTGATCCGTAAAGGTCGAAGACGTCGGATCCGCTTATCTTTACTTCGTAAAACTCGCCTATCGTGAGCTTGCCTTCTTCGGTGCGTATCAGCACTTCGGGGTCTACCTCGGGAGAGTCGTATTGGGTTCTACCTATATAATAATCGCCTTCCGTGCGGTCTATTATTACACGGAATGTCTTGCCTACTTTCTCTGCTGTCACCTCCTCGGAGATGTTCTGCTGCACGCGCATCAGTTTGTCCAGGCGTGCTTGCTTTACCTCCTGCGGTACGTTGTCTTCGTAGTGGTCGCCGGAGTGGGTTCCGTCTTCGGAGGAGTAGGCAAAGGCTCCCATTCTATCGAACTTAGCCCACTTAACAAAGTCTATCAGCTCCTTGAAGTCTTCATCGGTTTCGCCGGGGAATCCCACCATAAGGGTGGTTCTGAGGCAGATGCCGGGTACCTCCTTGCGGAACTTCTCTACCAGGGCGTAGGTCTCGGCCTTGGTGATGGGGCGCTGCATCTTCTCCAGCACACTGTCGGAGATGTGTTGCAGGGCTATGTCCATATACTTGCATACGTTGTCGTTCTCGCGCATCACACGGAACAAATCTTCCGGGAAACGGGTGGGGAAGGCGTAGTGCAGACGTATCCACTCTACTCCGGGGATGGCTGCCATACGCTCTATCAGCTCCGGTAGCATCTGCTTGCCGCAGAGGTCTACGCCGTAGTAGGTGAGTTCTTGTGCTATCACTTGGAACTCCTTGACGCCTTTGCTCACCAGCACACGTACCTCTTCCAGGATCTCTTCCATGGGGCGGGAACGGTGTGCTCCGGTTATTACGGGGATGGCGCAGTAGGCGCACTTACGGTCGCATCCTTCCGATATCTTGAGATATGCATAGTGACTCGGGGTGGTGAGTCTACGGTCGCATCCGCAGTCGGCATAGTACACTTTGCCTATATCTGCCAGGAGTTCGGTCCAGTTGAACTTTCCGTAAAATTTATCCACCTCGGGTATCTCGGCTGCCAGATCCTTGAAGTAGCGTTCGCTCAGACAACCCATCACAAACACTTTCTTTACTTTGCGGACACGCTTGGCTTCGCATAGTTCCAGGATCATGTTGATACTCTCTTCTTTTGCATCGCCGATAAAGCCACATGTGTTTACCACCACTAGTTCGCCCGTTACCTTGTCGGGATCGTGATGAACGGTATATCCGTTCTTTTCCAACTGAGCTATCAATCGCTCCGAATCCACTAAGTTTTTTGAGCACCCCAGGGTGATTATATCTACTGTATTCTTACGCATAAATCTTTTTTATTTTGTCTTTTCGCCAAAGAGTGAATCTACAAACTCTTTTTTGTTGAATGGTTGCAGGTCATCGGCTCCCTCGCCTAGTCCTATGTAGCGTACGGGTATTTTAAACTTGTCGCTAATGCCTATCACCACGCCTCCTTTGGCGGTTCCATCCAGTTTGGTTATGGTGAGCGATGTCACCTCTGTTGCCAGTGTAAACTGTTTTGCTTGTTCAAAGGCGTTCTGTCCGGTGCTGCCGTCGAGTACCAACATAACATCGTTGGGGGCTTCGGGTACTACCTTCTGCATTACTCGCTTTATCTTGGTCAACTCGTCCATGAGTCCTTTCTTGTTGTGTAGGCGTCCGGCGGTGTCTATCAGGACTACGTCTATATCGTTTGCTACGGCGTGGCTCACGGTGTCGAAGGCTACGGATGCGGGGTCGCTTCCCATCTTCTGTTTTATGACGGGTACTCCTACCCTTTCACCCCAGATAACCAACTGTTCTACAGCGGCTGCACGGAATGTGTCGGCGGCACCGAGGCATACCTTCAGTCCTGCTTCCTTGAACTTGTAGGCCAACTTACCGATGGTGGTGGTTTTGCCTACTCCGTTCACGCCTACTACCATGATGACGTACGGTTTCTTTCCTTCCGGAATGGTGTATCCTTCGGTATTGGTAGAGTTGTTTTCTTGCAGTAACGTGGCTATTTCGTCGCGCAGAATGGCATTGAGTTCCGACGTGGTGACATACTTGTCGCGTGCCACTCGTTCCTCTATACGTTGTATGATGGTGAGGGTGGTGTCCACGCCCACATCCGATGTTACTAGTACCTCTTCCAGGTTATCGAGCACATCGTCGTCTACCTTGGTTTTGCCCGCGATTGCACGCGAGATTTTACTCAGGACACTCTCCTTGGTTTTCTCCAAACCCTTGTCTAGTGTCTCCTTTTTTCCCTTCGAGAAGAAGCTAAAGATTCCCATAATCGTTTACC
>CAYOKO010000174.1:0-3185 GCA_964404555.1 uncultured Bacteroidaceae bacterium
CACCGTGTATCTCTACACAATGCCGGAAATATTTTTAAATAAAACAAAGTATCTAGTCCTTGAATTTATCCTTGAAGCTATTGAGCTTCTTGCGGTAATAACTCTCTACATCCTTCCACTTATAATATGGAGCTTGGTCGGTGGTGATAGGGAGAGTTGCTTCGTTCTCGTTCAAAAGTACCTTTACCAGAATGTCATCGTCGGCATTCTTGGTGCGGTAAAATATAAACTGGATGTTGCACGCCATGGGGAAAATGCGATAACTCTGCCAACGCTCCCCCAATTGGTTGAAGTCCTCAATCTGTTCGTTGCAGTTGTTCAGCTCCAAAAGGCAAGCCAACGGGAGGACACATATTTCGTGACCGAAACGCAATGTTACGTTGTTGTTCTTAGCCACCACACACGTATCCGCCGTATCCAGTATGTTCTTCAGTAGGTTACGCTGCGTGTAGGGAATGCGGTTGTCTGCCAATGGAGAGGGACCGAAGTTGAGGTACCAGTATGCATTGCGCTTCTGCCACATATCGTAACGCTCCTGTTCGGTAAACAAGTCGCTGAAGTCTACATCCAAGTCCAGGCTCTGCTCGTTTGCCATGATACTAAACAACTGCGTGTAGAGTTTGCGTGTGTTCACCTTCTCCTTTACATACTCGGGATTGCTGAAAAGTGCCGCCATCAAACGCTCCGGATGAATGTGCTCATCGTAGTATTGATCCAGTTGCTTCTGTCCCTGTTTGCGATACTTATCCGCAGCACCATCCCAATAGTTCATGTAGTACATCTCCGCATCGCTTGCATCCGTAGAAATCTGCAAGTTAGGATTCAGCTCAGCCAAACGCTGCGTTTCGCTCGTCATACTCAATATGCAACGAATCACCACCGTAGACTTGGCATTTACCCTCGTATTCCCCTTGAACACCTCCGGGAAACGATGGTACATACGGTCTGCAATGCCACGATGCTGCTTGTGTCCCAGTGGCGTAAGCTCCCCGAGACGCTTCTTCGAAGCCTGGTACACGGTAGTAACACGTTCGAGAACATCCTTGCCAAACGCCGTAAGCATATTGGAATCGTTGGCTGCCTTGAGCACCTCGTAAGGCATCTTGTATTCGTCACTACCGATGAGCCAACGAGAACCGTGACGTCCGTAATGGCTGATATAGAACGGTTTATATCCCTTGGGCGCTTTTGTGAGCTTCGCCTCCGGAGTGGGATACGCATAATAATTGCTTGCCGCCTTTGCCGGGTTCGCCCTTAGCTCCTCCCTAACATCGCGTGCATGACCACATAGCGTAACGCTTATGAGGGCAATGGTTGCATAACTTCTAATGTTCATAGTCTTGTAATTGAATAATATGCAAAAGTAAACAAAATCTTCGAATATGTCGCTTCCTTGGCAGAAAAATTCGTAACTTTGCACCGAAATTTGGAAAAGTAATGTTTAAGTATCATCTTATAGCTCTTTTTGTTGTGGCGATATGGGGGACTACGTTTATCTCCTCCAAGCTGTTGTTGGAGGCGGGTATGTCGCCGGTCGAGATTGTGAGTATTCGTTTCTTTCTGGCCTATCTGGGGATGTTGGCATATAATCACCACCGACTCTGGAGCGTGGGACTTAAACATGAGCTCATTATGTTGGCTCTAGGTGTCACCGGCGGTTCCCTCTATTTTGCTGCCGAGAACTATGCACTTACTGTGGCATACTGCACCAATGTAGCCATCATCATAGGGCTAACTCCTTTGCTTACAGCCTTTCTGGATGCTCTGGTACATCACAAAAAGCTTTCCTGGTGGTTGCTGTTGGGCAGTTTGGTAGCCTTTGGCGGTGCTGCCATGGTGATACTGGGCGGAGGCGATACCCTGCATTTCCACTTCTGGGGCGACCTTCTGGCATTCATTGCCGCCTTTTTGTGGAGTGCCTATACGGTGCTCACCAAGAAGGTCGATGCCTATTATCCCACCTCTTTTATTATAAGAAAGGTGTTCTTCTACGGATTTATCACCCTGCTTCCGTTCCACTTTATGCAGTATCACACCTTTGATTTTACCCAACTGCTCGACCCCATCATAGGAGGCAACCTGTTGTTCCTCTCTCTCTGCGCCGCCCTCATGTGCTACTTGCTCTGGAATATTGTGGTAAAGAAGATAGGAGCCATAGCTTGTACCAACTACCTCTATCTGCAACCCGCTGTAACGATGCTGGTGTCTTCGTGGGTGTTTGGCGAACCGGTCACGTTTTTCTCCATTGCCGGTTTGGTGGTCACCATCGTGGGTTTGTACTTGGCGGATAAGGGTAGAAAGTAAAAGATGCAGAATGTAATTTTATGTTCTAAAACACAATTTTGCAAATTCGGGACACTCATATAGCTGTTTTTTTACTATAAGGAGATAGAAAAAAGCGCACTTCTATTGGCTGTACAAGGATATTTGGCTATCTTTGTGGCTGAAAAAAGTGTTCTAATTTTTAAATCTTGAAAACATTATGAGCGATTTTACGAAATGTGTAAGATTATGCGTGGTTGGTGCGCTCGTATCGGGGCAAGTTTATGCCGTTGATCCCGTGCTCAACAAGCAGGTTCCGCAGGATGGCGTTACCTACACGCTGATGAATTTGGCACAACCCAATCAGTACATGATGCGTACGAGCTGGGATGGTGCGTACTACCTTATGCCATGGTCGGATGTTAACGGAACATCTTCTCGTTATCCCGACTTGACGAACCTTGAAGAAGCTTACCTTAAAGCTAAGAAGAATTCCGATGGTACTTGGAGCTTTGTTCGTGTGGTAAGTAGCGAGGACGAGGAGGATGAGTACTACTTCGACATCCCGGCAAATACCGGTAATGTGAACTCCTCCGAGATGATTCAGGCTAAGTGGAATCTTATTGAGGGTGATGAAGAGGGCTACTACAAGTTGCAGCTTGCCGAGACGGTCAACAACGATTTGACGCAGAACGGTTACTTGCACTTGAACAATGGTGCTCAGTATGTGGTAATTACCTACCAGGGAAATAGTTGGTTCCCGGATGCTTACGGTGGCATTGAGGAGGCTGATGATACTTGGGACGGTAACGTGACGGACAACGGCTTATATAAGTTGGATGAGTATGGTCTTCCTATCTTTAAGAATACTATTTCTTTGAACTGGGCATTTGTCCTTCCGGAGGATATTACTACCTATGCTA
>CAYOKO010000175.1:0-3169 GCA_964404555.1 uncultured Bacteroidaceae bacterium
AAGTTTGTAGCATGGAAATACTGCTCAGCTATGTGTGGAGACACAAAATACTACCGCTCCAAACGTTACGTACAACGCAGGGAGAAACCATCGAAGTGGTGAATCCGGGTATATTGAACACAAACGCAGGTCCCGACTTCTTTAATGCAAAGATAAAGCGGGGCAATGTTATGTGGGTGGGCAATATAGAGATTCATGAATCGGCCTCGGACTGGTACCTGCATGGACACGATAAGGATGCGGCATACAACAATGTCATTCTACACGTGGTGGAGAAAAGCAACCGCACGGTACGCAACGCTCATGGCAACGAGGTGATGCAACTGGAACTGCCGGTTCCGGAGTATATACGTGACAACTACAAGGAACTACTGCGAAAAGATGCCTATCCCCCATGCTATCAGCATATAAAGAACATCCCGCAGCTGATTCTGACACAGTGGATGGGGGCGTTGCAGTATGAACGATTGAACCAACGAGCAGAGGTGATTCTGCAACGTGCCAAGAGTTTAGGAGGCGACTGGGAGAAAGCATGCTTCATAACATTGGCGCGCAACTTCGGATTCGGCATCAACGGAGATGCCTTTGAGCAGTGGAGCAAACTATTGTCTACCAGAGCGATGGGAAAGATTCGTGACGACCTATTCCGTCTGGAAGCATTGTTCTTCGGTCAAGCAGGATTGCTGGACATGGAGCAGCTGCCCGAATACTATCGTGCCACAGCACAAGAGGAGGGCTATCTGGAGAAGTTAAAAAAGGAGTATGCCTACATGAAACATGTGTATGCATTGACAGAACTGCCGCCGGAACGCTGGCGCTTCTTGCGATTACGCCCGCAAAACTTCCCACACATGAGGATAGCACAATTGGCGGCAATGTACCAATCGGAACAGGTGAACTTCTCTAAGTTGATGGAACTATCGGATGCGAAGGAGTTGGTTAAATTGCTGGATACCAAACCATCCGACTACTGGCGCAAGCATTATGTATTCGGTTCCACCGAGCACTCGCCCAACGGAGTCCTTTCACCTACGTCGCGCGAACTGATTGTCATCAACACGGTAGTACCGCTGCTGTATGCCTACGGTACGTATCGCCGTTCGGACGGATTGTGCGAACGTGCCATGCAACTGTGGGAAGAGCTAAAGGCAGAGAACAACCACATCATTCGTACATGGATGCAGGTAGGAATCCCCGTTCGCTCGGCAGCAGATAGTCAGGCAGTGCTGCAACAACAGCACTACTGCAACCGTCAGGACTGCCTACACTGCCGGATAGGATACGAATATCTGCGCCACAAGCGAGAGTACTCACCGGCAACACCGGGCACCGATTATTCCATCCTGCGAGAAGAAAATTAAATTGATAATTAAATAGATACAGAATATGGAGAAATATACTTTCGAAGTTCCGTTCAAGGTACGCGACTATGAGTGCGACCTTCAGGGAATTGTGAATAACGCAAACTATCAGCACTACTTGGAGCACGCCCGTCATGAGTTTTTGCAGAAATACCATGTAAGCTTTGCCGACCTGCACAATCGTGGCATAGATGCCGTAGTGGCACGTATCAATCTGGCATACAAGACACCACTGCGCAGCGGCGATGCCTTTGTCTGCAAGCTATACGTAAAGAAGGAAGGTATAAAATATGTCTTCTATCAAGACATCTTCCGTGTACCCGATATGAAGATGTGCCTCAAGGGCGTAGTTGAAACCGTTTGCCTAGTAAACGGGAAGCTGCAAACCTGCGAAGAACTAGACGTTATCGTAGCCCCCACCGCCGAGTAAGATAGGATGAACGAAGAAACATACCACCGACTGGCACTCAGCACCATATTGAGTCTCGGTTCCATCAACGCACGCCAAATGATAAAGCGTGCAGGGAGTGCTACGGCATTATTTAAGGAGCGTAATCGACTCAAGGAGATAATGCCGGAGGCACACGAGCGTCTGCTATCGCTCTTCCGGGAGCACGCCGACGAGGCACTGCGCAAGGCCGAAAGTGAGGAGAAGTTCATAGAGAACAAAAACATACGAGTGTTCACGGAGGAGGACGATTACTATCCTTATCGCCTACGTGGATGCGACGATGCCCCCATCATCCTATTCTTCCTGGGAGATGCCGACCTAAATTCGGCACGCACAATAAACGTAGTGGGTACACGCAAGTGTACAGAGTACGGAAAACAGATGTGCGACCGCATCCTTAAGGAGTTAGCAGAGTTATGTCCGGGAACATTGGTTATGAGTGGTTTGGCATACGGCGTAGACATCCATGCACACCGTGCAGCTCTAAAATACGGGCTGCCCACCGTTGCAGGACTGGCACACGGACTAGACCGAATCTATCCCACTCACCATCGTGCTACTGCAGTAGAAATGTTGCGTCACGGAGGACTCATCACGGAGTTTCCGAGCGGCACCCAACCGTTCCCGGGTAACTTCCTGAGTCGCAACCGCATCATAGCGGGCATGAGCGATGCAACCATTGTAATAGAGAGTGCCAAAAAGGGAGGTTCGCTGGTGACGGCAGATATTGCAAACAGCTATCATAGGGACGTATTTGCAGTTCCGGGACGCTGTATAGACACCTATTCAGAAGGGTGTAACCAACTGATTATAGACAACAAGGCGATACTCCTTAAGAGTGCACAGGACCTTGCAGATTTCCTCCGTTGGCCCACAACCAAAGATAAGAAGGTGGAAACTCCCGAACCATCGTTCTTTCCGGAACTAACACCGGACGAGGAGAAAGTCTTCAATCTCTTGAAACAACATCCGGACGGACTCCCCATTGGAAACATAACCGTACGCTGCGGCATCTCGGTAGGAACACTCTCTGCACTACTTATCTCACTGGAGATTAAGGGAGTGGTAAAAGCACTAAAGGGGGGAGCATATCGATGTGTATAGCTCCCCCATACAGTTTCTGTATGATAAAAGTCAGGAGCATGAGTCATTTTGACCCAATAAATAATCCAAAAGATATTTTATAATCGAATAGATATTTCTATGCTTCGGCATAGAGGACAGCACCATCGTCAAGTATATGAACTACAAAATTCCTATACTGTAGACGAATCTTTACTTTTTCCGAAGGAAAATTTGTATCTTGCAAAAACTTATTGTATATTTGCAGGCATAAGCGTAAACATCGGTTATATGG
>CAYOKO010000176.1:0-3105 GCA_964404555.1 uncultured Bacteroidaceae bacterium
CCCCATGCGTGACAGGCATGTATTCTAACCAACTGAACTAACGCACCATTAAATCATTTCACCAGCGGAACACCTTCCCGTTTGCGGATGCAAAGGTAGACAAAAAAACGGACTCCACCAAACAAACGGGGACATTTTTTACAAAAATCACAAAAAACTCTGCATTAACAGGGCATCTTCATAACCCTCACCCGTGAAAAGCCAGTCGGAAAGGCGGGTTTCGACTCCGAAACCGGCACTGCGAAAAAGCTGCAAACTCTCCTCATTGCGACAGGAAACATAGGCATACAACTGGTGAATCTGTAAATAACGAGCATATGACTTGAGCAACAACAGAGCTTGCAGGGCATATCCCTTGCCACGATGGGTACGACGAATCACTATACCAACCTGGGCACGGTGGTGCATGGGGTCGAACTCGAACATATCTACCAGTCCCAATACTTCGTCATCGGAACCCGACGCAACCACCAAGCGCACCTCCTTGTCGACAAAGATATCGCCTTTGCTCTCGGCTATGTACTGGTGGAGCATATAGCGTGAGTAGGGCACATTCTGGCAACCTACACTCCAAAGGGCGGTGTCGTTCTCCAGTGTGTAGAGTATCGCAAGGTCTTCCGGCTCCAGCGGACGGAGGCGTATCTGATCGTTTTGCAAAAGTTCTTCTCCCATTTCTTATATATATAAATAAGGTGTAACACTAATCGTAAACAAATCCCGGGGTGATGAGCACATCACGACTGGCACTGTAGAGACCTATCACCCAGGTGTGTCCTTTGTCGCCTGCCGAGGAGAGGATGTCGAGAATCTCACGGAAGGACATGGCGTCCGTATCGAACACCACCACATCGTACTTCTTGGAAGTATTCACCTCCTGCGCTATCTCGGCGAGAGTTGCCGAGGTCTCCTTCACGAAATAAGCCATCAGCTCGTGACGGTTGCAGAGTGTCTGGGCACGTTTGGTATGCTCCGGGGCAACACAAAAGAGGAAGCTGGGCGAATCCTTCTCGTTGTTCACCAAGTTTTTGTAGCGATACTGCATGAGGTTAGTCTGCTGGAACATAAACGCCATGAATCCGCGAAAGAAGATGGCAAACTTTATGGGCAGCGACAAGATCCAACTGTAGTGACTGTAGTGCTTGCGAAAGAATATGAGCATGGCTTGGTAGAACACGTGTACATAGGCAAAGGAGTTTTTCTGCGTGCTCTCCCCCTTGAAGTGGAGGATGTTCAGCGGCAAGTAGACATTCTTATGCCCGGTCTTCTGCAGGCGGAAGGAGAGGTCAATGTCCTCGCCATACATAAAGAAATCCTCGTCGAGTCCGTTGCATTGTACCAACAAATCGTGACGCACCATCATGAATGCACCGGAGATGACATCTATCTCGCAGGGTTTCGTACGATCCAGATAGCGCATATAGTACCTACCCAGCACTCGGTTGTTGGGGAACATACCGCACAGTCCGCTCATCTTACAAAAGGAGGTAAAGGGCGACGGGAATCCGCGGCGCGATTCGTAGGCAAAGCTGCCGTCGGAATTGCGCTGACTCACGCCTACCGCTCCTACTTGTTCGTGTTCATCCAGGTAGCGGATGCACTCGGCAAAGGTATCCTCGGCAACCATTGTGTCAGGGTTGATCAATAGGATGTAATCGCCCTTCGCCTTGCGAATGGCTTGGTTGTTGGCGTAGGCAAAACCGCGATTGATATCGTTCTGCTTGAAGTACACCTGCGGAAAACGCTTACGAAGGTAGCGCACGGAGGCATCCTGCGAACAGTTGTCTACTACCCATACCTCCATGTCTTCTACCCCACGGGAACGAAAGATGGATTCCAGACAGAGTGCCAGGTAGTGCTTTACGTTGTAGTTGACGATGATGACCGATAGTTTCATGCCTGCTCCTCCTCTCCCATATCGTCCAACTGACCGCTCTCTCGCTGGTATCTACCTTGCGTGGGGTACACAAAGAGTAGCATCACAAATGACATCAGCCCCAGATAACTTGCCGATTCGCCGCCCAACAGTACTATCACCCATGCCACTACGGGTGCGGGCACCAGGAAGAAGATGCGGTAAAGGCTGTATTTAAAGTAGCGCTTCCCGTCGGCATCCGCCTTGTAGTGTATGCGTTCCTTGAGGAAGGAGAGGGTGAAACTCTTCATCCCTACGTAGAGAGAACCCATGGTGAGCAGTACGGAGAGGACTTGGAGGATGTAGACACAAAGGTAATTATCCGGCACAACTGCCGGTTGGTGTAGCATCCACTGCAGGTAGGGCAAGAGGCAGATAGCCAGTGCCACGTAGAAGCAGATGCGTTGTATTCTCAATTGTGATGTTTTCAGATATTGTATGTTCATTGTTTGTTTTTATGTTACTTATCGCTAAAGAGGGTGCGGTTCTCTATGGAACGTCCCAGTGTTACCTCGTCGGCGTATTGAAGTTCATCGTTTTGGGAGATGCCTCGGGCTATCACACTTATCTTGATGTTGAATTCGGCAAGTTTGCGGAAGATGAAGAAGTTGGTTGTGTCTCCTTCCATGGTGGGGCTGAGAGCCAGTATCACCTCCGCCACCTCGGTTTCCCGCACACGTTGCACCAGCGATGCTATCTCCAGGTCGGAAGGACCCACGCCGTCCATCGGCGAGATTACTCCGCCCAGCACATGATAGAGTCCGTTGTAGCGGTGGGTGTTTTCTATCGCCATCACATCTTGTATGTTCTCCACCACGCACACCAGGGAGCGGTCGCGCGAGGCATCGTTGCAGAGGGCGCAGACATCGGTATCGGAGATATTATGACACACCTTGCAGTACTTCACTTCTCGCTTTAGGGTGATGAGTGCCCCGCCGAAGGATTCCACCTCTTCCTGTTCTTGTTTGAGCAGATGGAGTACCAGGCGCATAGCTGTCTTGCGCCCTATTCCCGGCAACTTGGCAAACTCGTTGACGGCACGCTCCAGGAGTTGGGATGGGTAGGATCGAATCATCGTTCTATATGTGTGACTATAGCTGTTTTCATTCTATTTTGACTGCAAATCTACAAAAAAATCGCCACAAAGCGATACTATGAGCGGAAGAAACTTGAAAAAACATAAAAAAAGGGGG
>CAYOKO010000177.1:0-2998 GCA_964404555.1 uncultured Bacteroidaceae bacterium
TGAGCGATGCCGGAAAGCAGGTTACCCTGGCAGGATGGGTACAGAGAGTGCGCAAAATGGGCGGCATGGTCTTCCTGGATTTGCGTGACAGATATGGCATTACTCAGCTGGCGTTCAACGATGAGGTGAACGCCGACTTGTGCGCACGTGCAAGCAAACTGGGTAGAGAGTTCGTCATCCAGATTAAGGGTGTGGTGAACGAACGTTCCAGCAAGAATAATAAAATCCCTACCGGTGATATCGAGGTGATTGTAAACGAGTTGAACATTCTGAATACAAGTGATGTACCGCCGTTTACCATCGAGGATAATACCGATGGCGGTGACGACATCCGTATGAAGTATCGTTACCTGGACTTGCGTAGAACAGCCGTTCGCAAGAACCTGGAACTGCGCCATAAGATGGTATTCGAGGTGCGTCGTTATCTGGATGCACAGCACTTCTTGGAGGTAGAGACTCCTATTCTTATAGGTTCTACTCCAGAGGGTGCCCGCGACTTCGTAGTACCTTCTCGTATGAATCAGGGACAGTTCTACGCTTTGCCACAGAGTCCGCAGCTGTTTAAGCAGTTGTTGATGGTGAGTGGCTTCGACCGTTACTTCCAGATAGCTAAGTGCTTCCGCGATGAGGATTTGCGTGCCGACCGTCAGCCGGAGTTTACACAGATAGACTGCGAAATGTCTTTCGTAGAGCAGGAGGATGTCATCACTCTGTTCGAGGGTATGGCAAAACACCTGTTTAAGACCATTCGCGGTATAGAGTTGAACGAGCCTTTCTTGCGTATGACGTGGCAGGATGCCATGAAGTACTACGGTAGCGACAAACCGGACTTGCGTTTCGGTATGAAGTTTGTGGAGTTGATGGATGTTCTCAAGGGATTCGGTTTCAGCGTATTCGATGAGGCTGCCTACATAGGTGGTATCTGTGCAAAGGGTGCTGCAAGCTATACTCGCAAGCAGATTGATGCGCTGACGGAGTTTGTAAAGCGTCCGCAGATTGGAGCAAAGGGTCTTGTATATGCACGTGTACAGGAGGATGGTAGCGTGAAGAGTAGCGTGGATAAGTTCTATAGTCAGGAGGTTCTACAGAAGCTGAAGGAGGCTATGGAGGCTGAACCGGGCGATTTGATTCTCATCATCAGCGGTGCCGATGCTATGAAGTGCCGTAAGCAGCTGTGTGAGTTGCGTCTGGAGATGGGTTCACAGTTGGGTCTGCGCGACAAGAATCAGTTTGCTTGCTTGTGGGTCATCGACTTCCCTATGTACGAGTGGAGCGAGGAGGAGAATCGCTTGATGGCTATGCACCATCCGTTTACCTCTCCGAAGCCGGAGGATGTTCCTTTGCTGGATACCGACCCTGCGAGTGTTCGTGCCAACGCTTACGATATGGTTATCAACGGCGTTGAAGTGGGTGGTGGTAGCATCCGTATCCACGACAGCGAGTTGCAGGCTAAAATCTTCAAGATTCTCGGCTTCACTCCGGAACGTGCTCAGGAGCAGTTTGGCTTCTTGATGAATGCCTTTAAGTATGGAGCACCTCCTCACGGTGGTTTGGCATACGGTCTGGATCGTTGGGTAAGCTTGTTTGCAGGTGAGGATAGCATCCGTGACTGCATCGCCTTCCCTAAGAACAACAGCGGTCGCGATGTCATGATTGACGCTCCGGGCTATTTGGAACAGTCTCAGCTCGACGAACTGAACCTTATCATAAAGAAGGACAAAGAATAATAGGTGCCCTCCGGGCATCCCCTATTCATAAAAATCCCCATTGTATCGGTTTATACAATGGGGATTTTTATATCCGTATGGAGAGACAAATGTTTACGCCATCCTGTCCAGATAATCCATTTCGCTACGAAGAATCTCCCAGGCCTTGAGGTAGATGGAATCATCGTCGAGCACCACACAACCGCCATCCGGTCCTGCCTCTATGTGAAAGCCCACGCTCTCCCCTTCCCGGAAATTCATACCACCAAAGAAGTTACGAACCGTATCGGCACTCATATTCATCTCGTCGGCTATGCGCTGCATACTCCCATCGGGCAATGCATCCTTCAATTCGCGCAACTCATTGAATGTAATTCTTTTCTGCATAATATCATTCCTTTAAATAGCGGTACAAAGCGCTACACATATCACAATAACGATTGTAAGAAGTATGGATGCCACAAACAAATCGACATCAAGACTACGATACCCCGTAGAAGTGTACTGCGAGGATATAAAATAGGCTCCGTTCCTGTTTCTCTGTGTAAACAATGAGAAAACGCCATACACCACCAACGCCACAAGCATACCGCACAAGGCACCGCAAACGATGTCTCCGGGATAGTGAACGCCTAAATATATGCGCGAATAGGAACTCAGAAGTGCCCATAGGAAAAGCGATATTGTGAGATACGAGCTACGTATCACCAAACTCACGAACAAAGCCACCGAGAAGGTATTGGCAGCGTGCGAGGAACAAAAACCATACATTCCGCCACGGTATCCATCTACCGTATCCACCAGATACATGATGTCCGGATTGTGAGAGGGACGCAGACGCATGACCAGAGGTTTGATAAGACCGGAGGTGAGACGATCGGAGGCAAGAACGGTGAGTGCTATGGCTATCACTAGAAAGAGGGCGATACGTGACTTGTTATTACGTATCAACACATAGAGCAACACCACCGCCGCAGGTATCCATGTACCCGTTTTTGTGACAATCATGAAAAAGCGATCCCAGAAGATGGAGTCGCTTCCATTGAGCATAAAAAACAGGGAATCATCCCACCGTAATAGCTGTTCCATTCCTTTGTATACTTATATTTTTCCTTTAAAGAAGCCTCCATTTATCGGCTCCAACTTTGCAAAGGTACAATAAACGTGAAAATTAAACAAGATTTTATTCGTGTTTTTTTCAAAAAGCATCAAAAGGTGTACTTAACTGCCACTGTGGGGTTCACAAAAAAAGTTCGTGAATTACTAGCCCAAATGAAGTTCTGAGAGATTTC
>CAYOKO010000178.1:0-2992 GCA_964404555.1 uncultured Bacteroidaceae bacterium
TCACCTGGATGCACACCTTCTCACCCGCTAAGATGTGGATTAAGGCTATGCAGGCTCTGCAGAAACCTTTGTGCCACTTCCACACTCAGTACAACGCCGAAATTCCTTGGGATACCATGGATATGGACTTCATGAACCTAAACCAGAGCGCACACGGCGACCGCGAGTTCGGTCACATCACCGCTCACCTTCGCAAGCCACGCAAGGTTGTTGCAGGTTACTGGAAAGAAAAGGGTCCACAGGAGCGTATCGCTGTATGGGCACGAGTAGCTGCAGCTTGGGCTGACGCACACGATATGCGCATCTTGCGCTTCGGCGACCAGATGAACAACGTAGCCGTAACCGACGGTGACAAGGTAGAAGCAGAAGTACGCTTGGGCTACCACGTAGACTACTACCCCGTATCTTCTTTGATGGAGTACTTCAAGAAAGTTACCGATGCAGAGGCTAACGAGTTGGTAGAAGAGTACAAGAAGCAGTACACCATCGTTCCTTGCGAAGCAGGTGAAGAGGTTTACTGGGAGAAGGTTAAGAACTCCGCAAAAGCAGAAATCGCAATCCGTCGCGTATTGAAGGACGAAGGCGCCAAAGGTTTCACCACCAACTTCGATGACCTGGGCGATGCTGACGTAAACGATCCTAACTTCGTAGGATTCGACCAGATTCCGGGACTCGCTTCTCAGCGTTTGATGGCAGAGGGTTACGGTTTCGGAGCCGAAGGTGACTGGAAGTCAGCCGCTCTCTATCGTACCGTATGGTACATGACTCAGGGTCTTCCCACCGGATGCTCCTTCTTGGAGGACTACACCTTGAACTTCGACGGAGCTAACTCAGCCATCCTGCAATCACACATGTTGGAAGTATGTCCGCTCATCGCAGCCAACAAGCCACGCCTGGAAGTACACTTCCTCGGTATCGGTATCCGCAAGAGCCAGACCGCACGTTTGGTATTCGACTCCAAGACCGGTAACGGTGTAACCGCAACCGTAGTAGACCTGGGTAACCGCTTCCGCCTCATCGTAAACGATGTTAAGTGCATCGAGCCGAAGCCACTGCCCAAGTTGCCGGTAGCCAACGCACTCTGGATTCCTATGCCTAACTTCGAGGTAGGTGCATCCGCATGGATCCTCGCAGGTGGTACCCACCACTCCTGTATGTCCTACGACATCACACCGGAGTACTGGGAAGACTACGCCGAGATTGCAGGTATCGAGATGGTACACATCAACGCCGATACCACTATCAAGAGCGTTAAGCAGGACATCCGCAACAATGAGATCTACTATATGTTGAATCGTGCATTGTCCATGTAAGCCATGACTGCTAAACAAACCATAGAATCAGGTAAAGCCATACTCGGTATCGAGTTTGGCTCTACCCGTATTAAGGCTGTCTTGATAGATCAGGACAACAAGCCTATTGCACAAGGTAGCCACGAGTGGGAAAACCAACTGGTGGACGGTCTCTGGACCTACAGTACCGAAGCTATCCGCTACGGATTGCAGGACTGCTATGCCGACCTACGTAAGAACGTACTCGCACAGTACGAGGTAGAGATTGAAACCCTCGCCGCCATTGGTGTGAGTGCCATGATGCATGGTTATATGCCCTTCAAGGGCAACGATATTCTGGTGCCGTTCCGTACATGGCGTAACACCAATACGGCAAAGGCAGCAGCTGCTCTCTCCGAGTTGTTCGTATACAACATTCCGTTGCGTTGGAGCATCTCCCACCTCTACGAAGCCATCCTCGACAACGAGGAACACGTAAAGGATATCGACTTCCTCACCACCCTTGCCGGTTACATCCACTGGCAGCTCACCGGCAAGAAAGTGCTAGGTGTAGGCGATGCTTCCGGTATGATTCCGGTAGATCCTGCCACCAAGACCTACGATGCCGAGATGGTAGCCAAGTTCGATAAGTTGATTGCACCGAAGGGTTACAGCTGGAAACTCTTGGACATCCTGCCCCAAGTATTGGTAGCCGGTGAGAACGCAGGCTTCCTTACCCCCGAGGGCGCTATGAACCTCGACGTATCCGGTCACCTGAAACCCGGTATCCCCGTATGTCCTCCCGAAGGCGATGCAGGCACCGGTATGGTAGCAACCAACGCCGTTAAACAACGCACCGGTAACGTATCAGCAGGAACCTCATCCTTCTCTATGATTGTTCTGGAGAAACCCCTTTCCAAGCCCAGCGAGATGATTGATATGGTTACCACACCCGATGGAAGCTTGGTAGCCATGGTACACTGCAACAACTGTACCTCCGACCTCAACGCATGGGTAGGACTCTTCCGTCAATACCAAGAATTGCTGGGCGTGCCGGTAGACATGAACGAAGTATTCGGTAAGCTATACAACAATGCCCTCACCGGCGATGCCGACTGCGGTGGCCTAGTAGCCTACAACTACATCTCCGGAGAGCCTGTAACCGGTTTGGCAGAAGGTCGTCCATTGGTAGTACGTTCCGCCAACGACAAGTTCAATCTCGCCAACTTCATGCGCGCTCACCTCTACGGTTCCGTAGCCGTACTCAAGATTGGTAACGACGTATTGTTCAACGAAGAAAAGATCAAGGTAGACCGCATCACCGGTCACGGAGGTCTCTTCAAGACCAAAGGCGTAGGACAACGCGTACTCGCAGCAGCCCTCAACTCCCCCATCTCCGTCATGGAGACAGCCGGTGAAGGTGGCGCATGGGGTATCGCCCTCCTCGCAGCCTACGTAGTAAACAATCCTAAGGGACTCAACCTCGCCGACTACCTAGACCAAGTTGTCTTTGCCGGCAACGAAGGCGTTGAGATTAAGCCCACAGCCGAAGACGTAGCAGGATTCAATGCCTACATAGAACGCTACAAAGCAGGACTCGCCATCGAGCAATCCGCCGTAGACAACAAGAAATAGGCAGCGAAAGAAACAACACATTATTATAATTAGATAAAAAGACAATAAAATGGCAAATTCAATAAGCGTTTTGAACCACGCTGCAG
>CAYOKO010000179.1:0-2962 GCA_964404555.1 uncultured Bacteroidaceae bacterium
TGACTCCTTCCTGTATATTCATTTAAATCAAGGATGTTACAATTAAAAGAGCTCCCACGATGGCACAGTAGATACCAAAGTAGATGAGCTTTCCCTTCTTCACCAGATTGATCATCCATTTGCAGGCGATACAACCGGATACAAAAGCGGCTACGAAGCCAACAGCCATGGGTACAAACGGTACACTCATACCTGCCTCGGTGCCGCCCTTGAGCATCTTGAGAGCATCGAGCAATGCCTCACCCAAGATGGGGGGAATGACCATGAGGAAGGAGAACTGTGCCAACTTAGCCTTGTTGTTGCCCAGCAACAGTCCCGTAGCGATGGTAGAACCGGAACGTGACAAGCCCGGCAATACGGCTACCGCTTGTGCCAAACCTATGATGAAGGCATCCTTTGTTGATATTTCTTCCTTGCGGTTGGGACGAGCGTAGTAAGAGAAGGTCAATAGCACTGCGGTAATTACCAAGCAGATACCGATGACCAACAGACCGCCACCGAAGAAACCCTCTATGGCATCCTTGAAGCACACCCCCACAATACCTATGGGAATCATAGAGACGATGATGTTCAAGATGTACTTCTGCTCATAGCTCAACGGCGTACGCACGGGGCGGAACAAGCCCTTGAGCAACCAAACCACCTCACGGAAGAGTACCACAAGCGTACTCAGTACCGTAGCCACGTGTACAGCTATGGTAAAAGACAAACACTGCTCTCCGTCTTCCAACCCAAAGAAGTGTGATGCAATCGCCAAATGTCCGCTACTACTCACCGGAAGATACTCCGTAAATCCTTGGATTAGACCCAATAATAATGCTTGAAGTGAATCCATTAAATCTCCTCCTTTGCTACAGGTTCCTCAACATCGGCACTCGCCGTTTCCGCTACCGAAGGCTGTGCCGGAGTCTCCTCGGCAAGCGTCTTTGGGGTGTGCATAATAGCATAAATAATGAACAAGAAGCCCACCAAGCTCACCACCGGAGCCACCTTTATGCGCACGGCACTAAAAATCTCGGGATTGAATCCGCCCTCCTCCGAAGAACCGGAACCTGACATCAGGATAAACCCGATAATCACTATTATCATTCCTATAGCCAGCAAGATGAAATTCGTCTTGTCAAAGGCGTAATTGTTTCTATTTACCATAGTATATCTATTTTATTTATTCTCGTTATTAATACAAATCATCGGCTCTCATATTCAAGAACTTACTGAGTGACAGATACGCACAAACAAAGGTGAGCACTATGCCGGCTACAAACACCGATGCACAGGTGATAATCACCACCTCGGGGGTAATGATGCCATCGAGCGTAGGCTCATAATCCAGGAGTGCCTTCGCTCCGAATACAAACAACACATCGGCTATGATGGCTGCTATGATGCCTATCAGCATACTGCGCCACAAGAAGGGGCGACGTATGAATCCTCTGCCGGCTCCCACCAGCTTCATTGTGTATATAAGGTGACGACGTGCGTAGATGGAGAGACGAATGGTGTTGTTGATAAGTCCAAAGGAAACCAACGTAAGCAATGCTGCCAGGATGAGCAGTATCAAACTTACCCGTTGCAACGAATGATTCACATTCTTCATCAACTCTTGCTGATAAATAACCTCGGCTACCAGTTTGGATTTCTTGAGTTTACGGATAACGAAACCGATGCTGTCCGAGTTGGCATAATCGGCATTCATTTTCAATTCCATAGAGGGAGAGAAGGGGTTGAAGTCCAGGAACTCCTTAGGGTTACTACCCATCGCCTTGACCTCCTCCTGCAGTGCCTGCTCCTTGCTTATATACTCCGCCTTAACAAAATAGGGAGAGGCAAGAATATCCGCCTTCATATCCTGCACCTGCTGACGCGTGACATCGTCCTGCAACAACAGCGTTACCGTCATATTCTCCTTGATACGGTTGGTTAGATTGCGAGCTACCAGTGTAAAGTGTACCACTGCCCCCAAAAGAATCAACACCAATGTAGTACTGATACAGCCCGTCAAGAACTGCATTCCCATACTACTTTTTACACTTCTGTGCTTTGTTTTCCTTGCATTCATCGCTCTGCGACCTCCTGAACTTTCTTTATTACATAGATTATACTACTACTCTTGCGTGTGGTACCACGGGCTGCGGCAAAGGCTCTAAGCCCCTGAAAGGCACCACGCAGGAAATAGCTGTGGGCGTGCCCCCGATACTTTTCGCTCAACATGGATACGTAGAAGGCATCGAACGGCATGGGCAGTCTGTCTACCACCTGCATACCGTAGCGTTGTGCCCACTGCTCCATGGTGTCTTGTGAGAAATGCCACAGATGACGGGGCACATCCCACGCTGCCCACTCGGCACCGTAGTGATTGGCATCCCAGCCTTCGTGGTTGGGTACCGCCACAATCAACACACCGTCGCGTTTGAGGAGTGCATTCAACTGCGCCCACAAGTCGTTGATGTGTTCTATGTGCTCCATGACGTGCCACATGGTGATAACATCCAGGCTGTCGGTCTTCATGGAGTATATACTTTTTTCCTCGCGCGCATCTACCTTGTTATGCTCCACGGCAAAGGCACGGGCTTGCGGACTCTTCTCCGTAGCCACCACCTTCCAACCGCCTTGCTGCATCACGGCAGGAAAGTAACCTGTACCGGTACCTATATCCAGCAAACTACCGCTCTGCTTCCCGGTGTACTTGCACACCAGTTGGAACTTACGCTTCAACATACGGTTACGCACGTGGTGATAAATACGGTTCATCGCCCCCTTGCGTGTATCGGAATGGGAGATGTAGTCGGGTGTCTCATAGTAGACCCCGATTTCGCTCTCCACCGGCGCATCTTGTGTCATTTTGAAGCCGCATTGCTCGCACGCTGCTATGTGGAAAACCTTGCGCGTAGCATAGTAATCCGTCAACGGCATGAGCGGCTTTATTTTGTCGCATCCACAGAGTGGACACGTATGTAGGTTT
>CAYOKO010000180.1:0-2936 GCA_964404555.1 uncultured Bacteroidaceae bacterium
TGTCGATGCTCTCGCTGAAGGCATCCAGATACACCTCGCCGGTGTACTTCAACTGTGTCTGGTCGTCCTCCAGTCCCATGAGCTGATACTCTATCTGGAACTGCGGGGTGAGACGGTAGGTCTTATCGCTCTGCCATGCCTGCTTGGCTATGGCTACGGGGTTGCCCACGGAGCGCATACCGCTCAGGTACTTGGAAGAGTAGCCGTTGGGGGTGGAACCGTAGTCGCTGTAGGAGGGCAGCATCTTGTAGTAATCGCCCGTGAGGTTGCCGTAAGCATCGTACTCATAGACGCTCATATTCGGCATGGCGTTGTAGGCCTTGCTCAGAATAGAGGTGGTGGAACTTCCGTCCCAGTTCTTCTTGTTATCGGTATAGGTTAATGCGAAATTGGAAGAGAACTTAATACGGTCGGACACGAAGTAGTCCAAAACCATACGAGTGGAGAAGCGGTCCAGTGCCTGTTCTATGATGGTACCGGTCTGCTTGTCGTAACCGCCTGAGATGCGGAAGTTGGCCTTCTCACCACCACCGGATACGGTGAGGTAGTAGCTGTGGCTCTGTCCGAACTGAGTTACCTCGTCGCGCCAGTCGGTGTTCTTATTGAAGTTGTAGTACTGGTTCCAGCTCTGGTCGTACTCAATCTCCTTCATCGTGGCTGCGGTTGCATCCTGACGAGGGTTGTAGTAAGCCTCTTTGAGCATCTTGGTATATCCGTCACCATCTAGCATGGTCATGCCGGAGGGCTGCCATGAGCCGGTGAAGCGGTAGGAGAAGTTCACCTTGGTCTTACCGCGAGAACCGCGACGGGTCTTAATCTCTATGACACCGTTGGCTCCCTTACTACCCCAGATGGCGGTAGCGGAGGCGTCCTTCAATACGTTGATGGAGAGGATGTCCTCGGGGTTCACGGAGAGGAGGGTTGAGAACTGCTCCTCGTTGTCCATATTCTCGAAGTCGAGGTCCTGAGCATCGTCCGGAAGGTCGAAGATGTTACCGTCGACAACAATCAGCGGTTCGGCATTACCATTGATGGTGGTGACACCACGCAGACGCATGGTGGTACCGGAACCCAGGTTACCGGAGTTGGCTACGATGTCCAAGCCGGCAATCTTACCCTGGAGAGCCTCGGAGGCATCGGTAAACTGCAAGCCTGCCAGGTCGTCCATGTTCAAGGTTTGTTGTGCCACGGAAACCTCGCGCTCCGGTATGGAGAGTCCGTTGGTCTTCACCTTTTTCTTTGCCACCACGGTAACGGTTTCCATGGTGTTCTTGTCTTTCAGTTCTATCTTGAAGGAGGAACGGTCGCCTATCACTTGCATGAAGGTTTCGTATCCCACATAACTGATTTTCAATTTATTCTTAGGATTCTTGATGGTCATGGAGAAGTTACCGTTCAAGTCGGTTACAGACTGACTCACAATACGTTGGTTGGCATCGATCTCCAATACGTTTGCCATGACAACCGGTCCGTCCGTCGCATTCCACACATTACCGGAGATGCGCTTCCCTTGTGCCATTGCTGTCGTTGCCACGCAGACAAGCAGCATGATAAGCATATATTTTATTCGATTCATACGTTCTGAATTTTATTATTTGACCGGATATTTCTTTAAATAACGGCGTGCGGCTTCCACGGTAGCCCATTCCTTATCGTATCGGTTGTTGGGATAGTCCATGAAGTCCAGTATGTCGTCTATCTCGTGAATCACGGCAAAAGAGGAGGTATTTATGTAGTTACCAGCCTTGTCGCTCACGGCAGCATTGAAGACGTAGTCGCGTGCCACCATGTTCTTGTTGGTCAGTACGTTAACAGCCTTACCAACCTTGGTACCGCTGTTGGTCTCGCCCTGTGCCGTGATGTTGCGGTTGCCGTCGCACTCTATGGCTATCTTGGCATACACGTTGGTAGTGGTGTCAATGACAGAACTCTCGGTCACCTTGCTGTAGGCATAATCGTCGGCAAAGAAGGAGTTGTCCATGAAGTGGTTCTTCACAACATTCACCAAACAACTAATCATTGCCTGCGCCTTGGTCTGGTAGGCCGTCTTGAAGGTCTGCATCTTCTGGAGCAATGCCTCCGGAATATCGGCCTCGGACTCGTATCCCTCCTTCATGGCATCGTACTTAGCCTCCTGAGCATCCAGATAGTCCTCTATGTCGGGCCAGGTGGGCAGTCCACGCTCCTTTATGGCCTTGCGAACAGCCTCGTTGCTCGGCACCAAGACGGTGTAGTTGTAGGAGTTGAAGAACTTAACGTTCTGTGTCAAACCGTTATCATTGGTAAAGATAAGGTAGCGGTTACGCATACTCTTACCGGAAGTATTTGCCTTCTTGATGGTACCATCGTCGTTGAGTGTCTCACCGTCTGCCACGAATCCGGCACGTACCAAGAGAGCTTCATCGGTCTCGCACAGTTCCTTGAAGGTATCACCGTTGACAGCGTTGTCGCCGGCAATCTCGGAGATGCGGTCGGATACGCTGGAGGTAGTGGTCTGCAACGGATGGTTGATGACATAGGTGAAACCGTTACCGTAGCCGTTGGTCTGTGCCGTCTGGTCGTAGAACTCCGTCACCTGTACGGGGGCATTGTTCTGGAGCTGCCAACCGCCATAAACCTCGGCACCTACACGCGACTTGATGTTGGGCGCATAGATAGGCGCACCGTTCTTGGCAATGTACCACTTCTTGTTCTGCTCCATGCCCAAGTCGTACTCGTCGGTAGAGTGTACTATGGTGTGGGTCTCCAAGAGATCCTTCAGCACACGGTACATCTCGGTACCCGTGACGTTGGTCGTGGTAGCTCCCTCCAGCATCTTGCCGGTAGAGGGGTCGTATTCACCACGCTTACAGATTGGCTTCTTGCTCTTTTCATCCCAAGTAAAGGTGTAGCAATAAGGTGTCTTACGTCCGTAGTTGGCATAGCAATACACCATG
>CAYOKO010000181.1:0-2888 GCA_964404555.1 uncultured Bacteroidaceae bacterium
TACGAACCAGTTGTTTTACGGCTAGAACTTTTGTCATAGGGTTTAAGAAATCTACTTGTTTGTTATTTGAATTATTTTACTTTTCCTTCTCGGCAATCACCTTTTGGGGAGCAGTTTTTATACAGCCACAACCCATAGGGGAATTAATTTTCGCCTACAAAATTATAAAAATACGCTAATGTAAGCAAACAAAAAGGTCATTATTTCACAAAGAAAAGTAAGTTTTTTTCAACAAGCTGAAACTTCAATTTCGCAAAATCGTTCAGGGGGGGGTAAAATACTATAATTCAAGCATTTATAGTATTTTGTGCAAAATAAGCCCTCTCTTTAAAGAAGAAGGCTTATTCTATGAATTTTCCTAATTTTTCGCAGACTTTCCTATCATAAGGTTACGTATGTACGCCACCAAACCGAAGGACTGTCCTACAATAAGTACCGGATCCAGACGCATTGCGCCATAACTAACAATGGTGAGCGAACCTATCAAGCTGAGCCACCAAAAGCCGGCGGGGAGGACGGACTCTCCGTGTTTGCTGGAGTACCACCACTGGTAAATAAAGCGACACGTAAACAGCACCTGACCTACCGAGCCAAAGATGACCATCCAGAGAGGAACATCTTCATTCTGTAGAAACCCCTCTACAAACTCCTGAGCATGACCGCACACAAAGACAACGGCAACGATAGGCGTTGCCAACAACACCCAGCGAAGGACCTGCGGAATACGTACCCATAATCCCTTTGCCCGCAAGTTCCACAGATAGATGTAATAGGCAATAAACTGACCTAGCACTATGGAAAAATCCTGCCGCAACCATCCATAAAGACAGAGTAGATAGGAACCGGCAATGCTGAAAATCCAAAAGACAGAGGGCGATAACACCTTGCGAGCACGCTCACTCAACACCCATTGAACCAATATACGTGCCGAAAAAAATGCCTGCGCCAAGAAACCTATGGCTAGTACCGAGATAGATGTTTCCACCGTCACTACAAATTATGAGACGCTACGCGATAGTTGATATAACGTTTCTTCATCCAGCGATAGGCAAAGCAATCCATGAAGGGGGATATCAAACGATTCCACAAATGATACTTCGACACACCTGCCACTCGTGGAAAATGACGCACCGGAACCTGCTTTATCTTTGCCTCCTGAAGCAAGAAGAGCGCCGGGAGGAAACGATGCATACCCGTAAAGAAGGGAACACGCTTTGCATAATCCGTGTGCATCACCTTCAGCGGACAACCGGTGTCCTGCACCCCATCGTTGGTCATCATGCGACGGAAGCCGTTGGCTATCTTCGACTGTACACGCTTGAAAGGAGTATCCTTACGGTTGGCACGAATACCCATCACCAACTGATACACCTGTATATCCTTGAGAAGAAGGTTGAAATCCTCGGGCGTAGTCTGCAAGTCGGCATCGATATACCCCACATAGTCGGACTCAGTATAGTCGATACCCGCCTTAATGGCAGCACTCAGTCCGCAATTCTTCTGGAAATCGAGGTAATAGAAATCCTTCTGACGGCTGCATATCTCCTTGATACGCACCAGACTATCATCCTTGGAACCATCGTTTACGAACAGCACACACGTAGGATAGAGCGCCGTAGGCAGATAGGCAGACAAGCGTTCCTCGAGAGCCTGCATATTGTCCTCCTCATTATAAACCGGGACAACTATTGTAAACCGATATTGAGCGGTCTTATTCATATCTATATATTTATCTGTTTATACATTATAATACTCACGGAACCACGCCACCGTACGGTCGATACCCTCCTGCAACAGCGTCTGCGGACGGAAGCCGGTAGCAGCACACAAAGCCGAAGAATCGGCATACGTCCGGTAGACATCCCCCGGCTGCATGGGCAAGAACTCCTTCTCCGCCACAATCCCCGTAGCCCGCTCTATGGTAGAAATGTAATCCATCAAGCGAGTAGGCATCTGGTTACCAATGTTGTAGATTCTATAAGGCGCCGTCGACGATGCAGGATCCGGATGCTCGGCATTCCAAGCATCGTTCCGGGTAGGGATAACATCCAAGATGCGCACCACCCCCTCCACAATATCGTCTATATAGGTGAAATCGCGCCACATATCCCCCCGATTATACACCTTGATAGGACGATGATTCAAGATAGCATCCATAAAGAGGAAAGGCGACATATCCGGACGCCCCCAAGGACCATACACCGTGAAGAAGCGCAAACCGGTAGTAGGGATACCGTATAAGTGCGAGTAGGTATGCGCCATCAGTTCATTCGCCTTCTTGGTGGCAGCATACAAGCTAACGGGATGTGCTATGGCATCGTGCTCCGAAAAGGGAACCTTGCCGTTCAATCCGTAGACACTTGATGAAGAGGCATATACCAAATGCTTTACCGGACAACGACGACACCCCTCCAGAACATTCAGGAATCCCTGCAGATTACTATCCATGTAGGACTGAGGATTCTCAATGGAGTAACGCACCCCCGCCTGCGCCGCCAAGTGAATGACAGCATCGAAACGCTCCCGTACCATCAGCGTATGCAGGGAATCGGCATCGTCCACTCGCATACGAACAAAGCGCACACCCGGGAGGGTCGTCGATTCGGTGAGGCGATGCCACTCCGAAGCATCCCTCTCGGAGATGCCATATTGTTCCAAACGGCGATACTTGAGTTTTTCGTCGTAATATGCGTTAATGGAGTCCAGTCCTACCACCTCTGCTTGCTGCGCAGCAAGGCGCAACACCACAGCAGCACCGATAAACCCGGCAGCTCCCGTTACCAATATCTTCATTTCGTTTTAATTGTTGCTATTTTGAAAAACTTCTTTTTCCACCGCAAAAGTACACATTTCTTTTGGATTAACCTGCGTTATCGGTGCGAAATCGT
>CAYOKO010000182.1:0-2745 GCA_964404555.1 uncultured Bacteroidaceae bacterium
CGGGGGCGGCTGAACGCACATGAACGTCCTTGATGATAGTAGGGAGAAAAATCCATGTGTTGGCGTATCCGGTGGGGTAAAATGCGGATTATGGATCCCCCAGATATCGCATAATGGCCTCTACTTGCTTGGGTGTATAATGGTGATTCTTCTTCCCCATGTCCATAGCCTCTAGTTCTTGGTGCAATGCTTTGCAGTTGCGAATCCACCGGCGTAGGTGTTGCTGCGCCACACTTACCGGGTCGCCCGGGAAGTAATACATGGCAAGCTCTTGCTTGCTGTATGTGCGCACCGGGATGCTGTAGTCTCGATTCTTATTCATTATTCCGTTGTATCTATAACTCTACAAAGGTACAAAAAAATCTTGATATACACAAGGCTTTTGTCGTGTGGGCTTCAAGAAAATAATTGCCCGCAAATACGAAATTAATTGCGGGCAATTAGCATGGAGAAAGCGTAGGACTTACAGCCCAAGTCCTACGCTTTTTAGCACCTAAATGCGCGCAATTAAAATCGCATTTGCGGGCAAATAGGGGAGGGAAACGGGGCGTTAAACTACAATTGAACTACGCAGTGTATTTCCTGAATTCCTAATTCCTGACCGCCCTTTGTTTTTCGCCGCGTGCGCGCTATATATTAAGTGCAATCATTTTAACTTGCTTCGGGACTTTCCTGATTTGAGCTATCTAGTTCGTTTCGTTTTGTTCCCTTAAAACTATATACGCCACGCTCCTTTCTTTCAAGCGTACCTTTATTGATTAGTTTGTCGATAAAGTATTCAACTTGCTTAGCAGATAATCCGAACTTCTCTCCAATCTCAATGGACTGCTGACGGGTAAATGTCATGGGTAGCTCCCCCAGGAACCGTTCTTGAGGCGAAGCACTACGCATATCAAAAGCCTCTTGTGGCAGTGACATGAGGGCGTGCTCTGCATGGCGGTAGAAGGGTTCCGCCAAGGCTAAGATTGCGTCGAAATCCTCGTCGTTTACCGTAAGGTGAAATTTACTTACGACACCGTCTCGAACATTCTCTTCCGGCACACCCTTCCCGGGAGTGATTCCCGGGCACTCCAGCAATGTGCGGGTGATGTTCTGCAACTTTGCATCCAGTTCTTCCTCATCCTCCATGGTGAGCAAAGAATCCAGCGAACGAATAATGCCTACTACATTCATGATGCGTAGCAGATTGATGGGAAGTCGAACTACCGAGCTACGCATAGAGTCACCATGCGCTACCGTGGCATGACGGAACAGTTGAGCCATACAGTCTACCGTTTTCTTGCGTTGCGATAGCGTGGGAATGAACTCAATGTCCGAAACCGACTTATGCAAGGCATCCACCACCTTCTTCCATCGTTTACTCCATGCCAGAAAAAGCGTATCGTAGTTTTCAGCATCTTCGTCTTGAAATTGGTCTATAAACTCGTCCAACGGTGGCATATAGTAGAACAGTTCTCGGGAGAACAATCCATTCTCGGAACCCGGTATGAGCTGAATCAGCTGTCCGGGCGTTCCACAAATAACCACTGTAAGCCGAATCTTGTCGCACTCCCGGTACTCGTGGTCTTTACGGCGGTTGTAGCTCAAGAACTCATGGTCGTGCGCTTTGCGCAGGAGGTGACTCCACTGACCGTATTCTGCCTGGATAGCCGTGGAAAGAACCTCAGCCTCCGGTTCTATAATGATGCCCATGCCATCGTTATCGATGATGTTCTCTTGGATACCCGTACCCGAGTTGTTTCCGGCTATGAAGAACAGCTCCAGCTTGGGAGGGATAGGTTTGAGAGACTCTTCACGATTCTTTCCTTGGTTTACCCATTCCTGCATATCCTTTTGGTACTTAACCTTGGCAGCTTCGTAGCGTGCAATTTTCTCCTTATGGAAGGGCATAACCAACTGTCGTACCCAACTGATAGCACCCTTACCCGATGCTGCCGGTGCTATGATGAACACCTGCAAGCAGGGATATTGTGTGTGATCGGAGTACTCTATGTAGGTGAGTTGGCTGATGGTTGTACCTAGAGCGGCAACAGCTCCACAGAAGAGCATATCGCGTTGCGGTTCTCCCTCGCTGCAATTTATGATGCGTTGCAGGAAGGTAGGCCAATGGTATGCCGGAAATGCAGCGGGCATATCTTTGTATTGTGACTCGTAGGGGAGTTCCGAGGTAATCTCCTCTTGTGTCTCGTAATATCCCTTGGATGAATTCCTGAAATGATTCCTGAAATCTCCTTTTTTTGCTCCAAAATTGCCGTTTTTCGGGAAAACTTCGTTGCTAATTATATTTTGTAATCCATTATTGGATGCACGTTGCATATAATATGTACGCGCATATGCGCCTGCGCCGACGTGAGAAAAAGAGCTAGGGAGGTCAGGAATTGCGGAAAACCGCTTCAACTCTCCTAAATCGACTCCTGCTCGTTCCGCCAGATAGAACACCGAGCCTATCCCGTTGGCACCGTTTCCGCCTTTGAGTGCATCGGTGAAAATCTTGTCGGCATTGTTGGGGTTGTACTTATGAGAGATGCGGCACAGCCGGTGAAAGAGGCTGCGTCCTGCCTCGCCACAATCGTTGGCTATGGCAAAAGCCATGGGCATATATTCGGCGTAGGTGGGGGCAATGTCTATGCACGCCTGCTCCACCAACTCGCACAGTCGGGTGAGTACCTCCACGTTGTTGGAGGCACTTCGGTTGTTTTGATTGTTCATAAAATTACTTTTGTTGTTAAGAGTGCGTTTCGGACT
>CAYOKO010000183.1:0-2745 GCA_964404555.1 uncultured Bacteroidaceae bacterium
AACGACCATCGATATCAACACGCGGAGTATTGTTGTCACCACGCTGTACTGAGTACGGTACACGTGCAATCTCCTTCTGTACTTGATCGTAGGTCTCACCCATGAAACGCTTGATAGAGAAGATAGTGTTCTTAGGATTGGTGATAGCCTGACGCTTTGCAGGGTCACCTACCTTACGCTCGCCACCTTCTACAAATGCTACGATAGACGGTGTGGTTCTCTTACCCTCGCTGTTAGCGATTACGACCGGTTCATTTCCTTCAAATACGGATACACAACTGTTAGTGGTTCCGAGGTCAATTCCAATAATCTTTCCCATAATTGTATTTTTTATTTTTATTTTTTATTCTACTTATTGTTATATATTCTGTGATTCCCATCGCCTCTCTGTGGAGGTTCCGTTCCTCACCCTTAATTTTACAAACACCGTGCCAAAAGTATTTGTTTATACCATAAGTTTTTTTAGAATCATCAAAAAAAGTGCTATTATGGGGATAAAAAAGCGACCAAATAGTCCCACATATATAAATAAGGTGGGATTATTTGGTCGCTGTATTCGTTTACGAATAACCGGAAGGGGTGTTTAATCCTCGGTTTCTTCTTTCAGTTTCTCGGTGATGCGGTTCTCCAACTCCTCGGTCAACTCGGGATTGTCTTGCAGCATCTTCTTCACGGCATCGGCACCCTGACCTATCTTGGTTTCGCCATAACTGAACCAGGAACCGCTCTTCTTTATGATGCCCATATCAATGGCAAGTTTAATGATTTCACCGGTCTTGCTGATGCCCTCACCAAACATAATATCGAATTCCGCCTTGCGGAAGGGAGGTGCCACCTTGTTCTTGATAACCTTTACGCGCACGGTGTTACCGATAATCTCTTCGCCCTCCTTTATGCTGGTTACACGGCGAATATCCAGACGAATACTTGCGTAGAACTTCAAGGCGTTACCACCGGTTGTGGTCTCGGGATTACCAAACATAACACCTATCTTCTCGCGCAACTGGTTGATGAAGATACAGGTTGTCTTGCTCTTGCTGATGCTTGCGGTAAGTTTGCGCAGCGCTTGTGACATGAGTCGAGCCTGCAAGCCCACCTTGTTATCACCCATATCGCCCTCGATTTCTGCCTTTGGCGTAAGTGCCGCTACGGAGTCTATCACGATGATGTCGATAGCAGAGGAGCAGATAAGTCTGTCGGCTATCTCCAACGCTTGCTCTCCATTATCGGGCTGGGAGATGTAGAGGTTGTCTACGTCTACACCCAAACGCTTCGCATAAAAGCGATCGAAGGCGTGCTCTGCATCGATGAAGGCAGCTACGCCGCCGGCTTTCTGTGCCTCGGCAATGGCGTGCATTGCCAAAGTAGTCTTACCGGAACTCTCCGGACCGTAAATCTCTACAATACGTCCTTTGGGGTAACCGCCTACGCCCAGGGCTATATTCAGTCCAAGGGAACCGGTGGGGATTACCTCCACATTGTCCACCTTTTCGTCGCCCATACGCATAATGGCGCCTTTACCCATAGACTTCTCTATGCCTGCCATTGCCTCCTGCAAGGCTTTCATTTTATCGCTCATTCCCTCATCAAAGAGGTTATCGGAATCTTTTTTTGCCATACCTTATTATATATAATGTATTATTTTGTCCTTCAATCTTGGAATATCTCCGCAAATTTAAACAAAAAAAGTGACATACCACCATCTCACTGTCCCTTTTTTGCAAATAAAGGGAGATTTTGCTCGCTACTCCATACGTATCTCGCCGCTGGCCAGACAGAGTTCTTGCTCGGCATCGTAGATGGTACAGAACTGTCCGGGGGCTACACCATGTATCTCGCTTTCGCTGTGTATCACCGCCATACCGTCGGGCAGAAGTTCGAAGGTGCCGAACGTGAAGTGCTGTATGTGGCGTATCTTGAAGGAGATGCGTTTACCGTTTATTCGCTCCAATATATCTGTCGGTCCCAGCGGGAGTAGGTCGTAGAGGGGTATCTCTCTGGAGAAACGCGCAAAGGAATCCTTACCCTTGGATATGTAAACAATGTTGTGCTTTATGTCTTTCTTGACCACAAACCAGGGACCGCCGCTCAGGTAGATGCCTTTGCGCTGACCGATGGTGTAGAACCAGTATCCGCGATGCTTCCCCATGACGGTACCGGTTTCGTACTCAATGAGCTTACCGGGACGTTCGCCCAGATGTTGTTCTATGAGGTCGGCAAACTTCACCTTACCCAGGAAGCAGATGCCTTGACTGTCGGGACGATTGGCCGATGGGATGCGTGCCTCCTCGGCTATGACACGAACCTCATCCTTGGTGAGGTGTCCTATGGGGAACATCATGCGAGAGGGGGATATCTTTACGCGACAGAGAAAATCGGTTTGATCCTTGAAGCGATCGGCAGCGGTAGCCAACCAAGTGAAGCCGTCACGTTCCACGGTACGGGCATAGTGTCCGGTGGCTATGCGGTCGTAGTTGTGTCCCACCTTCTCCTCAAAACAGCCAAATTTAATGAGTCGATTGCACATAACGTCGGAATTGGGAGTGAACCCTTTACGAGCTTGCTCCATCATGTAACCCACCACCTGGGTGTGATACTCCTTGTGGAGGTTTACAATCTCAAATGGAAGGTCATATCGTTTTGCCATCATGCGGCACACCAGGATATCATCCTCTGCCGTGCAGGAGGTTTCCTGCATCTCCTCGTCGGCACCTATATATATATAAAAGAGGTGTGGACGGTACC
>CAYOKO010000184.1:0-2735 GCA_964404555.1 uncultured Bacteroidaceae bacterium
ATAGCATTATTTTCACGAAAAGCCTAAAAAAGTAGCATTTTTCATCGTTTTTGCGACTTTTGCAATACATTTTCATACTTCAAACGCCATTTTTGGTGACTAAAAGCTACTTTTCGTCCCTTTCCGTCTGCTTTTTATCTCTTTCTGCCCTATATTTCCGCTTTTTTGTTCTTCCTTGTAGGGTTTTTGCTTTCTTTTTGTACCCATTCGAACCAAGAAGGGATGTAAAGGGTGGCAACAACGGTATTCAGCAGCATACCGAACACCACGGCTGCGCCAAGACTTTGCCTTCCTGCTGCACCTGCTCCAGTGGCAAACAACAGGGGCATAACGCCAAAGACAAAGGAGAGCGATGTCATGAGTATGGGGCGCAAACGAATGTGTCCGGCTTGGTAGGCACTCTCACGTACACTGTAACCCAACTTCCTATAGTCACGAGCAAACTCCACTATCAAGATACCGTTCTTGGCGCTCAAGGCTATGAGTAGGATAATGCCTATCTGGGTGTAGATGGATACGGGAATATCCATAATGGCACACCCCAAGATGGCTCCCAACAGAGCGATGGGAACTCCAGCGACGGCAGCAACAGGACTCGACCAGCTCTCGTATTGGGCACAGAGTACCAGATAGGCAATCAAAATGGATAGCAGGAAGATGACTACTACCGTACCTCCTGCCTTTATCTCTTGATAGGCGATGGCCGTCCAGTCCATACCCATGGCATTACCTATCTCCTCTTGGAAGAGTTCATCCATCTGCTTAATGGCTTCGCCGGTGCCGTAACCGGAGGATACGGTGGCGGTGAGTTGAGCGGCATCGTACATATTATATCTACTTACTTGTGACATTCCGAGTACTTCGTCCAGTGTGGTGAAGCTGCTGAAGGGCACCATCTCGCCCTTCTCGTTCTGGAGGGTAATGGCGAGTACATCGCTCACTTGATTCTGTGCATCGGGGAGCACGGAGAAGCGGACTTGATAGATACGGTCGAACTCCACAAAATCGTTGATGTAGGTTTGCCCCATGAAGTAACCCAGAGTGGCGAAGATTTGCTGCATATTGAGTCCGAGCATAAGGGCTTTATCTCGGTCGATGTTCAACTGATACTGCGGTGTATCGGCTTGGTACTGGGTGGTGAGCGAGGCGATGGAAGGGCAACGACGGGTGACGCTTTCTTGCAAGGTACGTATGGCTTGCTGCATCTCCGTGCCTCCTACACCCTTGCGGTCTTCGAGTTCGAGTTCCAGTCCTCCGGCATTTCCCAATCCGGGAATGGGAGGCGATACCAAGGCGTAACAGTTGGCTTGCGGTACTTGCAGATAGGCTTCTTTGTTGAAGCGTTCCACTACGGACTGAGCACTGTGCGACTTGCCTTTGCGCTTGTTCCAGTCTTTGAGTATCACAAAGTAAGTAGAGGCGTTGGATTGTTGTCCGCCACCCAGCAGACTGAAACCCGCCATTGCCACAAAACTCTCTACTTCGGGATAGGTACGCAACAGTGCATCTACCTCCTGGTTCACCGCTTGAGTTCGGTTGAGCGATGAAGAGGGAGGCAACTGCACGGCTACTATGAAGTAACCATTGTCTTCATCGGGCAGGAAGGTGGTGGGCCAGCGCATAAACAGCCATCCTGCCAGCACCGACATGGCGACAAAACTTACCGCAGCAAGAACTCGTTGACGCAACAAGAAGTGCATGGCTGCATCGAACCCTGCTTGCACCTTATTATATATAGAGTCGAACACACGGATAATAAACGAAGGTTTACGATCACCCCTCACCTCCTCGGGACGCAGCAAGAGTGCGCAGAGTGCCGGGGAGAGAGTCAGTGAATTGAAACCGCTGATGACGGTAGATATGGCAATGGTCATGGCAAACTGCTTATAGAGTTGTCCCATGATGCCCGCCATAAAGATGGTGGGAACGAAGACGGCCAATAACACCAATACCACTCCTATGATGGGACCCGTAATCTCTGCCATCGCCGCCTTCACGGCAGCATGCGCCGTAGCGTAGCGTCCGGTTGCCAACAGACGGGTAGCATTCTCGGTTACCACTATGGCATCGTCTACCACAATCGCTATAGCGAGTATCAACCCAAAGAGTGTTAGGGTGTTGATGGAAAAGCCCAGCAGTTCCATAAACGCCAACGTACCGATGAGCGACACAGGGATGGTGATGCAGGGTATAAGCGTAGCGCGCAGATTCTGCAGGAAGAAGAAGATGACAAGAACCACCAAGACGGTAGCCTCCGCCAACGTCTTGAGCACCTCTACGATAGAGCTATGCACCACCTTCGTCGTATCTAGAGCAATATCGTAGGTTACGCCCGGTGGCAAGTCCTCCTTCCACTCCTCCATCTTGGCACGCACAGCATCCGCCACGTCGGTTGCGTTACTTCCCGGAGTCTGATAGATGGCGATTACGGCAGCATCTTTCCCCTTGACCGTCGACGACATATTGTACGCCTGACTGCCCAACTCCACTCTTGCCACATCGGCTATGCGGAGGAAGTTTCCGGTTTCGTCTACCTTTATGGCAATGTTGCCAAACTCCTCGGGAGTGGTGAGACGCCCACGCACGGTGAGAGGGTATTCAAAATCGGGTTCTTGAGTCTGTAGACTATTGTCGAAACTCACACCCACACTACCCGCCGACACCGCCATATTCTGTTGGGTAATGGCATTCAGCACCTCAGCAGCCGTAACACCACGTATGCGCATCTGCTCGGG
>CAYOKO010000185.1:0-2706 GCA_964404555.1 uncultured Bacteroidaceae bacterium
AGATACTCTTTTGCGTACTCGTAGACCGAATATACTCCTTATTATAATAGAGGGCTTTGGTGGCGCCTTCGTGGAACCCATCGGAGGACTGCCCAATGTAACGCCTCGTTTCAATCAGCTATCTCGGGAGGGTGTCTTCTTTACACAGTGTTATGCCAACAGTTTCCGTACAGACCGTGGCGTGGTGTGCGACTTGAGCGGACATCTCGGTCTGCCTACCGCCAGCATCATGAAGATTCCTTCCAAGAGTCGCACACTTCCTTCCATTTCCCAAACCTTGCACAAGGCGGGCTACGCAACCGACTTTGTTTATGGCGGCGATATCAACTTTACCAATATGAAGGGGTTCTTGCTGAGTCAGGGTTACGAGCGACTTACGGCGGAGACCGACTTCTCTCTAGCGGAACAGACATACAGCAAGTGGGGGGTAAACGATGGCGTGACAGCCGATTACGTCTACGAACAACTCTCCAACCGTCCGGTCAACGGTGAGAAACCGTGGTTTACCACCTTCCTCACATTGAGCAGTCACGAACCCTTTGAGGTTCCCTATCAACGCTTGGAAGACCCCATTCAGAACGGCTTTGCCTATACCGACGATTGTCTAGGCAAACTTGTGGATAGGTTGAAACAATCTCCGCAATGGGATAACCTATTGGTAATCATGGTGCCCGATCACGGCTTCCGCTATCCGCAAACAGCGGTAGACCGAGGCGGCGAATACTCACACATCCCCATGTTGTGGTTGGGTGGCGCACTGACGGGTGCCAAGCAGATAAATACATTGATGAACCAAGCCGATCTAGCCGCAACGCTGTTGGGACAGATGGGATTGCCGCACGACGACTTCCGCTTCAGCCGCGATGTTACGAGTCAATCCTACCGCTATCCATTCGCCTTCTTCACCTCGGCAGATGCCATGATGTATCGCGACAGCACCGGCGTGACCGGTTACGACCTCCGTGCCAACCGTGTGACCTACGAAGAACCCACCACCGGCAGTGCGGAGCGTGTACGTAAAGCCCAGGCAATCCTCCAAACGGCATACGATGATTTGGGACAACGATAAAATGAACGAAGAATGACGAATTTATTGAAGAATAAGCAAGTATTTGGCATAGTTCTCACCTGCCTTATCACTTTTTTTGTAAACAACCGCCTGATAGCACCGGACATCATGGAGTGTCGCAACCTGGTGACCGCACGAGAGATGGTGTATGATAACCACTGGATAGTGACCACCATGAATGGAGACCTGCGTCTGGAGAAGCCCCCGCTCCCCACTTGGCTGACCGCCGTGGCAGAGATTCTCTCGCCCGACGACCTGTCACTGCAACGTGCCATGGCAGGACTTGCTGCCGTGCTTCTGGTATTCTACTTCTATCTCTTTGCCGAACGAGTGCTGCGCATTAAACCCTGGGTACCTACGCTACTCCTTTGTACCTGTTACAACGTCATCTTAATGGGACGAACGGCATCGTGGGATATCTATTGTCATGCCTTTATGATGGCAGGCATCTACCATTTTGCAATGGGGTACCGAGTCCGTCAGCACTTTCTGCATCACTTTGTGTGGGCAGGCATCTGGACGGCACTCTCCATACTGAGCAAAGGCCCCGTATCGTTGTATGCGCTCTTCCTCCCATTCCTGTGTAGTCTTTCGGTGCTGAGAGACGGAACCTTGCGAGGTAAAGTGCGTCCCATTATAATAATGTGTATCCTCGCCTTGGTGTTAGGAGGTGCTTGGTATGCCTATATTCACTGGGCAGAATCCGATGCCCTGACTCGTGTAGCACAAAAGGAGTCCGGTTCGTGGCTTAATCGCAATGTGCGACCGTGGTATTACTACTGGAAGTTCTTCCTCGAGGCAGGAGTATGGGCACTCTTGTTGCTCACTGCTACCCTCTATCCGCTGTTCGACAAGCGAACAAGAGAGCAAAAATCGTATCGCTTTGCCTGGCAGTGGATGCTGTTGTCACTCCTCTTCCTATCCCTGTTGCCCGAGAAGAAATCGCGCTACTTGCTCCCCATTCTTATTCCTGCGTGCCTCATGATGGGAGCACTGCTGGAGGGTTGGCTGTTGCAGTTTGCTCAGTCCCGATGGACACGTAGAATCTTCCGCCTCAATGCCGGACTGCTGACGGTGGTGGTAGCACTGCTTCCGGTAGCTGTTTGGCTGTTCCTATACAAGGAGAATTCCATAGGGTGGGGGATGTTACTCCTTTGCACACTGGTAGCGGAGTCGGTTGCCGTGGGTTTGTACCTCGCAGCCAAACATCTGCAACCTCATCTCATGGTGCTAGCCGTAACCGTACTCTTCCTCTTTGCCGAGTGTGCCGTATTGCCTGCTACGGAAAATCTTATTAATTATACGCAAGACAATAGCATCGCCTTGACACGAGATATGCCCGAACTCAAGGATATTCCTTTTTATCACAACGAGAAAGACCCGTTGCGCATAGAGTTGGTGTATGCTGCACATCGTCGTATCCGTCCGCTGGACATCTCCTCGGCAGACAGTGTTACGGCACATCTTCCCTGCGTCATCCTTACGCACACTCCTCTGGAAAAGGAGGTGCCCGGGGAGCTTTTGGAACAGGTAGATGTGCGCTACATCGGTGAGTTCGACGACAATCACCGTCCCAAGGATAATCGCCGTTATAGCGACATCTTTAAGTATCACGTAACGGTTTTGTATCCCAAAGG
>CAYOKO010000186.1:0-2700 GCA_964404555.1 uncultured Bacteroidaceae bacterium
TCACGGGGATGCGTACTCCCTGCGCCGTCATATTGCCGGACTGCGCCTGGTAAACTGCCTTTGCGGTTTCATAATTGGCCTTGGCTGCCTCAAGATCTTTTGTCGATACAATGTTTTCGGCGGCTAGACGCTCGGCACGGCGATAGGCTTTCTCGGCGGTCTCATAGGCAATTTTAGCTTTGAGAGCCGGGTCTCCATCTTGTATGTTTTTAGAGGAAACGGTGGCAAGGGTTTCGCCGGCACGTACCTCTACGCCCTCTGTAATAGAGCCGTTGGCAAAGCTCAGCACACCGGCAGCGGTGGCTGCAATGGTGGTTTCGTCGCCTTGCGGTGCTTGGATTTGTCCGCCTACCTTAAATGCGGAATGGAAGGGGGCTGCGGTTGTGGTTTCTATACGCAAATCGGCAGCTTTGGCTTGTGCCTTGGTGAAGGCTATCTCGTTGGCAGGATGTCCACCGCCTTCGTGGTCGTCGTCATCGGTGTCATCATCGGCGTGCGTGGTGGTGGAGGCTCCGCAACTTGCAAGCAGGAGGGTTACTGCCACGGACCATGCGAATATAAAATATTTGTTCATTTAGAGTTATATTGTAATTCGTTCGTAATCATCATCCTTGCATTATGACCAAGGATGATGTTCTATCGTAAAACCGGAAAGATGGGAACTAGAGAGCGATGCCTCTAATTCCGAATTACAACATAAAGGGAGGTGCACGAAGCCCGAAGATAGTATGTTGCGGAGATACGTAATGCGGGATGCGCATACGACCGTATCGCCGTCCTTCTATCTCAAGTGTACCGAGAAGGGCTAGAAAGAGGGAAGGCAACAAGCTAAACAACGGCAACAGTTGTACCGGAGCAATCATGACTCGCTGCGAGCTTACACGTGGAGCTATGTACTCCGACTCCTCTACACACGAACTCGCATCGCCGTGATGGTGGGTGTGGACATCGTTGGTTGCATTGTCTTTGTTGCAGTGTTCCACCACGTTACACACCGAACCATTGTGATGATGATGGGGCGGTGTAAAGGGCAAAAGCAACAACATAATCGTTGCCAAAGCCAGAGCGAAGGTGAACACTTTTTGCTTCATAGCGTGCAAATGTACAAAAAAGAGGGCAATTGCCCTCCATATATTCCGTTAAAACAGATTAAAGCTATATTTTCGAGAAGCTGAGGCTGCCCAGCGCATTGCCTACAATCATAATCAAGAGGTTGGTGCTGAAGCCTAAGGGACACTCTGCCATACGTTCGGCGAAATGCGCTCCGGCATCTTCCGCCATCCACATCCAGAAGTATCCGAAGTTGGCTATGCAGTGTTCGAATCCGCAGAGGATGAAGAACATAATCGGCATGATAACGGTTATGGGATTCTGTGTCTTACGCCATCCGTTGACCGCCAGGTACATCATGGCACCACATCCCCACGATAGGAACAGTGCACTCACCCATGACTGGTGCAACTTGACATCGGCCATCTTATCGATGGCACTCAGATCGAGACGTGTATAGGCGGCTGCCGTACAAACCAGCGCAATGCCTACAAAATTGGCTACTATGATAGGGAGCATTCCTCGCTGAAGGTTCCATAGGTCGGAAGGGTGTTCCACATACCCTATACGACCGGTGTACAAGGGGTATCCTTTGATAAGAATACTCAACAATCCCAGTGAGAAAAGGAAGGATCCTACGATGTGTGATTCGGATACCACATAGACAATATCACCTAGTCCTATCAGCACTCCTGCCAGTAGTGACTGTATCAAAAACGCCATTCGTTCATTCATGTTATTCTATTTTGTTTTAATTAGACGGTGCAAAAATACGAAAAAAAGTCCCAATAAGGGATATATTAGATGTAAAATCGTAAGATAAATGAGGGAATTTGAAGAAAAATGCGTAAATTTGCGCTCCGAAAAATAGAATTTAGAATAAAGGAAGAAGACAATGAGTAATATAGAAATTCCCATTCTGCTCCTCACCGGCTATCTGGGAAGCGGAAAGACAACATTGGTGAACCACATTCTTTCCAACAAAAGTGGTATTAAGTTTGCTGTTATCGTGAACGATATAGGCGAGGTGAATATAGATGCCGACTTGATTCAGCGCGATGGTATCGTGGGGAAAAAGGATGATAGCTTGGTGGCTCTCCAGAACGGTTGTATCTGCTGTACTCTCAAGATGGATTTGATAGAGCAGATTTGCGAGATTACTCGTATGCACAAGTTCGACTACATTGTCATTGAGGCGAGCGGTATCTGCGAACCGGCTCCTATCGCGCAGACCATCTGCTCTATTCCGGGACTGGATCCGGAGTACACCAAGGATGGTGTGGCGCGCTTGGATTGCGTGGTTACCGTGGTGGATGCGCTGCGTATGCAGAGTGAGTTTGCTTGTGGTGACAGCTTGAAGAAGAAGCATCTGGATGAGGATGATATAGAGAATCTTCTTATCCAGCAGATTGAGTTCTGCAATATGGTGATTCTGAATAAGGTGTCCGAGGTTTCGCCTGCGGAGTTGGAGCGTATCAAGCAGATTATTCGTGCTTTGCAACCGAATGCTTGCATTTATGAGTGCGACTATGCCAACATAGATATAAAGGAGATTATCCATACGGGACTCTTCGATTTTACTTCGGTGGCTACCTCTGCCGGATGGATTCAGGAGATTGAGAAGGAGGTTACCGAGGAGCAGGAGGAGGA
>CAYOKO010000187.1:0-2692 GCA_964404555.1 uncultured Bacteroidaceae bacterium
AGGCTATAGCACATGCGGCCATACGTTGTGGCTGCGACGGATACTTTGGGTATCCCATCACCCCGCAATCCGAGGTGCTGGAAACACTGGCTCTATCAAAGCCCTGGGAAACTACCGGTATGGTGGTGGTGCAGGCAGAGAGCGAGCTGGCATCTATTAATATGGTATATGCGGCGGGAGCATCGGGCAAACGTGCCATGACGTCTTCGTCCAGTCCGGGTGTAGCCCTCATGCAGGAAGGCATCACCTATATGGCGGGTGCGGAGATTCCGGGACTGATAGTCAATGTGCAACGCGGTGGTCCGGGTCTGGGTACCATTCAGCCTTCGCAGGGGGATTATTTCCAGGCTGTGAAGGGTGGCGGTAACGGCGATTACAACGTAATAGTACTGGCTCCGGCATCGGTTCAAGAGATGGCCGACTTTGTGGATTTGGCATTCGAACTGGCGTTTACCTACCGCAATCCGGCAATGATTCTCTCGGACGGAATCATCGGTCAGATGATGGAGAAGGTGATTCTGCCGCCCTACAAACCACGCAAGACGGAGGCAGAAATCTACGAACAATATCCATGGGCAGCATGTGGTCGCAAGGGCAACAGAAAGCCCAATATATTCACATCACTCGACCTTTCGGCACAGGTGATGGAGGAGCATAACATACATCTGCAAGAGAAGTATAAGACCATCCGCGAAAAGGAGGTTCGTTACGAGATGCTGGGATGTGAGGATGCCGACTACGTAATTGTGGCATTCGGATCGGCTGCTCGTATCGCTACCAAGACGATAGAAGAGCTGCGCGAGAAGGGAGTGAAAGTAGGACTCCTGCGCCCCATCACGCTATGGCCCTTCCCGGAGAAGATTATCGGCGAACTGGCACAACGTGTAAAGGGTATGTTGTGCCTGGAAATCAATGCGGGACAGATGGTAGACGACGTGCGTCTAGCTACCCTGAACCGTGTTCCCGTACACCACTACGGACGCATGGGCGGCATGACCCCCAGTCCCGAGGAGGTGACGGAGGCATTTACCAAACTGTTTAACCTGTAAAGAAGACCTAAGGAAATGACAAAGGAAGAAATAATACAACCGGAAAACTTGGTCTACAGTAAGCCAAAGTTACTAAACGATACGGATATGCACTACTGTCCGGGGTGTAGTCACGGAGTAGTCCACAAGTTGGTTGCCGAGATAATAGAAGAGATGAACATGACGGAGAAGACCGTTGCAGTATCGCCGGTGGGATGCGCCGTGTTTGCCTATAATTATATAGATGTAGACTGGATTGAAGCAGCACACGGAAGAGCCCCCGCTGTAGCAACGGCAGTAAAACGCCTATGGCCGGACAGACTGGTATTCACCTACCAAGGTGACGGAGACTTGGCGTGCATAGGTACGGCAGAGACCATCCACGCACTGAACCGTGGTGAACATATAGCCATCATCTTTATAAACAACGCCATATACGGTATGACGGGCGGACAGATGGCCCCCACAACACTGGTAGGCATGAAGACCGCCACCTGTCCATACGGTCGCGATGTGGTGCTGCACGGTTATCCGCTCAAGATAACAGAGATGGCAGCCCATCTGGACGGTGTCTCCTACATCACCCGTCAGTCGGTACACAGCGTAGGAGCCATCCGCAAAGCCAAGGCAGCCATCCGCAAGGCGTTCGAGAACTCCCTGCACGGCGAAGGCGCTAGTCTGGTAGAAATTGTATCTACCTGCAGCAGCGGCTGGAAGATGACACCCGAAGGTGCCAATAAGTGGATGGAAGAGAATATGTTCCCCTTCTATCCGCTAGGCGACATAAAGGATACTACAAACAAATAATGCGGAAGGAAGATGAACAAGGAAATCATAATCTCCGGATTCGGAGGACAAGGTGTCCTGAGCATGGGCAAGATACTGGCATACGCAGGACTAATGGAAGGCAAAGAGGTGAGCTGGATGCCCAACTACGGACCGGAACAACGAGGCGGCACAGCCAATGTTACGGTAATCATTAGCGACGAACGCATCTCCTCGCCTATTCTGAGCAAATACGATGTGGCGATTGTTCTCAACCAACCGTCACTCTACAAGTTTGAACCCCTGGTGAAGCCCGGAGGCATACTCATTTACGACAGCTACGGCATAAACGACCTACCCAAGCGTAAAGACCTTACGGTATATCGTATAGATGCCATGGACGCAGCAGCAGAGATGGCAAATGCCAAGGCATTTAACATGATTATTCTAGGCGGACTCATCCGGATATGTCCCATTGTGACGCTCGACAACGTCATCCAGGGATTACGCAAGACGCTACCCGAGAGACACCACAATCTCATCCCCATGAACGAGGAAGCCATCAAGAAAGGAATGCAGATTATACGGAAAGTAGAAGAATAAGACCCCCTCAAAACACAGTTTTACAGCGAGAAAAGCACTTTTTTGTTGTGATTGTTTGGTCGTTTAAAATAAAATCTCTACCTTTGCACCCGGATTTATCAACATAAAGTCTAACATTATTAATTTATTAAGTAACAATTTAATGAGTAATTTAAAAAATGTAGCCCCGCTGGAGGATTTCGATTGGGATTCTTACGAGAATGGTAGCGCAGCGGATGCGAGCAGAGAAGCACAAGAGCAAGCTTATGACAACACCTTGAACAAGGTAAGCGAGCATGAGGTTATTGAAGGAACCG
>CAYOKO010000188.1:0-2679 GCA_964404555.1 uncultured Bacteroidaceae bacterium
GCTCATGTGGTTCCCGGACACCAGATTGCGGAGATGGGACTAGCAAAGCTTTACTTGGCTACAGGAGACAAAAAATACTTGGAGCAAGCAAAATACTTCCTGGACGAGCGTGGCAAAACCACTATCAAGACGGAGTATAGCCAGAGCCACATGCCGGTAGTGGACCAGACGGAGGCTGTGGGCCATGCGGTTCGTGCCGGATATATGTATGCGGGTATGGCGGATGTAGCGGCACTTACGGGTGACCAGAGCTACATAAAGGCCATCGATGCTATTTGGGAGAACATCGTGGGTAAGAAGTATTACATCACCGGTGGCGTGGGTGCTACCAGCAGTGGCGAGGCGTTTGGTGCCAACTATGAGTTGCCCAACATGAGTGCCTACTGCGAGACGTGTGCTGCTATTGCTCAGGTGTACATGAACTATCGTCTTTTCCTGTTGCACGGTGAGAGTAAGTACTACGATGTCCTGGAGCGTACGCTGTACAACGGTGTTATCAGTGGTATCTCTATAGATGGTGGTCGCTTCTTCTACCCGAATCCGTTGCAGAGTATGGGTCAGCACCAGCGTCAGCCGTGGTTTGGTTGTGCTTGTTGCCCCAGCAATGCGGCTCGTTTCATTCCGTCTCTTCCGCAGTATGTGTATGCGGTGAAGGATAAGAACCTCTACGTCAACCTCTTTATGGGCAATACTGCCGATGTCAAGGTGAACGGCAACAAGGTGACACTGGAGCAGGTTACCAACTATCCGTGGGATGGCGATATCACCATGAACTTGAAGAAGGCGAGTGGTAAGTGGAATCTCATGATTCGTATCCCGGGATGGGTGCGTGGTCAGGTGGTTCCGAGCGACTTGTACACGTATAGCGATGGTAAGCGTCTGGGCTATACCGTTAAGGTGAATGGCAAGGCGGTAGAGAGCACCCTGCAGGATGGTTACTTTGTAATCAACCGTAGTTGGAAGAAGGGTGACAAGGTGAGCGTACACTTCGACATGGAGCCGCGCACCGTTCGTGCCAACGGTAAGGTGGCTGCCGATAAGGGTCGTGTAGCTATAGAGCGTGGTCCGCTGGTTTACTGTGCGGAGTTCCCCGACAACGATTGCGATGTACTGAACGTACTTTGCAATCAGGAGCCTAAGTTCACTATAGGTAGCAAGACGGTTGCCGACACGGAGGTGCAGACGCTGGTTACCGATGCGCAAACGCTGAACTTCGATGCCAACGGTAAGTTGGTGGCTAAGGATGTTACGTTGACGCTCATTCCGTACTACGCATGGAACCATCGTGGTCCGGGCAACATGACGGTTTGGATTCCTATCGACTTGAATGCTACCAGTCCTGCTCTGCCTCCTACGGCAGCATCTCAAGCTACCATAGAGTGCAGTCAGCGTATAGGTTCTCTGAGTGCGCTGAACGACCGTTTGGTTCCGGCGGATGCCGAGGATCGCAGTGTGCCGTATGCTCACTTCTGGGGTACTCAGAAGAGTGCCACCGAGTGGTTTGTGTACAATTTCAAGGAGGCATCAACGGTTAGCAGCAGTACGGTATATTGGTTTGACGATAGTCCATGGGGTGGATGTCGTGTACCGAAGTCATGGAAGCTGTACTACAAGGATAATTCCAGTAATTGGGTAGAGGTAAAGAACCCGAGTCGCTATCCTACGGATCGTGGTATTGCATGTACGGTAGATTTCGACCCGGTTTCGACCACGGCCCTAAAACTGGAACTGACGCAGCCCGACCAGAAGGATCTCTTCTGCGGTGTCTACGAGTGGAGTGTAAAGTAATTCGTTACATTATATAAAGATTCCGCTCCCGAAGGTTTCTATGCCTCGGGAGCGGAATCTTTTATATATTCTCCGGCTTTTTACTCCGTAATACCTTTCGCTTCAATAACCTTCCATTCGGAGATGGAGCGAGTCTCGGTAGAGAAGTTTACACCTATTTTATATACGGCACGTCTTCCCTCCAGGAATGGTACGGCATACTCCTTTTCGTCTATCTGCTTCAGGGCAATTTCCGGAGTGGAGTTTATCTTTAGCTCTAGCACGTAAACATAGTTCGGGGTGGTAATCGTTACATCCGTTGCCCCGGTAGAGTTACGAACTTCGGCGTGAACCAAGTCACACATCATGCGGTAGTAGAGGAAGAAGAACTTTTGGTAATACTCCTCCGTATCCTCCGTGCTTTGCAGAATCTTCGGCTCGTTCTTACCGTATGGAATACTCTTTAATAAGGATTGTAGATTCTTCATAGCCTTATCTATATCTCCTTTACGAAGAGCAGCTGATGCTCGCGATGCTGCATTGACCGTATCGTCGGGATCGGCACAAGAGAAGAGCGGGAGCAGGTTCTTGAGTAATCCTACACGCACTTCCGCATTGGGATAGTCCAGTAAAAATAGTTCCTCCTCCAAGTTGTATTCCTTTATAGTGAGATAACCCGACTGATATAACAACGGAATGAGCGTGGAATGATCCTCCAGAGGGCGAGTGAACTGACTCTGATTCATCCATTCCTTATTCTCTATTTTGTCTAATTCTTGCTGAAAATCACCTACGTATTGTTTAAATGCTTGAACTAGTGTTGAAGAGGTACCGGTTTCGAACCAATAATTCCCCAAGTCTTTGCTTTTAAAAGCTTTGATTAAGCTAAACGGGTTGTATATATCGAGTAAT
>CAYOKO010000189.1:0-2679 GCA_964404555.1 uncultured Bacteroidaceae bacterium
AACCAGTTGGTTCCGCCGCCGGTAGCAGAGCGGTAGTTCTTGGAGGCATCGCCCACCACGTAGGTAGTACCGTCTGCCATGTGTATGGTTGTACCGTCGGCTGCACGCATCACAGCTTCGGCCTTGCCGTCGCCGTCCCAGTCGTAGGCCACGATATTCTGCTCATTGTTCTGGAAGTCACCCATGTTAGGACCGCAGTTCACCCACCACAAGCGGGTGCCGTCCTGCTTGAGAACCTCGAAGATGGAGTACTCTCCGGTGGACACACCATCGACAACGGGACCTAGCTTAGGGTAGGATTGTGACACCTCATCGTCGTTGTCGAACTTCATGAGAATCTCCAGTTCGCCGTCGCCATCCACATCGGCACAGCAAGCATCGTTGGGCACCAAGGTACTCTTTATGCCCTCGTGTGTCAGCTTAATCTCCTTGTAGGAACTGCTCCAGCGCTTCACGGCAGTACACTTGGTACCCTCCACGCCGCGCACCACGGCAGCCACCTGGTAGGTGGTGGAGGCACCGCCGCCGGTATCACTGTAGTTGGATGCTTTCAGGTCTTTGGCAATCAATGTTCCATTGCTGTAAAGATTGTAGGTAACGTCGTAGTATTCATCGCTTTGTATACGCCACGATACGAAGTTACCTCCGCCACTCTGGGCCGGTACCACCACCAAACCACGATCCAGAACATCTGTGGTTCGCTGTGCCATAGCCGAGAAACTGCCCAGGAGTAGGCCGCATAGTAAAAGACTTTTCTTCATTTATAGAATAGATTTTTTACAAAGTTAGTTTATTCATTATTATGTTGTATGGTTGCAAAGATACATAAAAAAAGTTGAATAACGAGGGTTCTTATAGGGTAAAAGTGCAATTTACGGTTCTTTTTTTTAAAAAGGAAGTGTAGGCTCGTTAAAAAACTGTTTTTTTTGAACCACCATGCCTGCGGAAGGGCAAAAAAGTACTATCTTTGCAGTCGGATTACATTTTAATGCAGTAGGTATGAAAATAGGATTTGACAACGAGAAGTATATCCGAATTCAGTCGGAACATATCAAGGAGCGTATCGCAAAGTTCGGTAACAAGCTGTATCTGGAACTGGGAGGTAAGCTCTTCGACGACCATCACGCCAGTCGTGTGCTCCCCGGTTTCCAGCCGGACAGTAAGCTCAAGATGCTGGAGCAACTCAAGGATCATGCGGAGATAGTGATTGTGATTAGTGCCATCGACATAGAGAAGAACAAGGTACGTCAGGATTTGGGTATAACATACGACGAGGATGTGTTGCGCTTGCGCAATGAGTTTATGAACCGTGGGTTCATGGTGGGGAGTGTTGTCATAACACACTGCAACGGACAGAGTTCGGCCGAGGCGTACAAGGCACGCCTGGAGCGTATGGGCATAAAGGCGTACTTCCACTACACCATAGAGGGGTATCCCAACAATGTGGACTTGATAGATAGCGACGAGGGATACGGCAAGAACGACTACGTGGAGACATCGCGTCCGCTGGTCATCGTTACGGCTCCGGGTCCGGGTAGCGGTAAGATGGCGGTGTGCCTCAGTCAGTTGTACCAGGAGAACAAGCGTGGGGTAGAGGCAGGTTATGCCAAGTTTGAGACCTTCCCCGTGTGGAACCTTCCGCTGAAGCACCCCGTGAACATAGCCTACGAGGCGGCCACGGCCGACCTGAACGATATCAACATGATAGACCCGTTCCACTACGATGCTTATAATAAGGTGGCGATAAATTACAATCGTGACATAGAGATTTTCCCGGTGCTGAATGCGCTTTTCGAGGGCATCTACGGGGAGAATCCTTATAAGTCGCCCACGGATATGGGTGTGAACATGGTGGGTTTCTGCATCAGCGACGATGAGGTGTGCTGCCACGCTGCCAAGGATGAGATTATCCGTCGTTACTACACGGCGCTGAACCACATGGCCGAGGGGGCGGGCAACGAGAGTGAGGTGTCCAAGATAGCGTTGTTGTTTAAGCAGGCGAAGATTAATACGGCGTATCGCAAGACTACGGTGGCTGCGCGTGAGCGTCAGGAGCAGACCAACATTCCGGCGGCGGCGATAGAGCTGGAGGATGGCACCATTATTACATCCGGCAGCAGTGACTTGATGGGACCGAGTGCGGCGTTGATTCTGAATGCTACGAAGTACCTGGCGGGTATAGATCATGAGGTGAAGCTCATTCCGCAGAGTATGATTGAGCCTATCCAGAAGACGAAGATTGAGTACCTGGGTGGTCACAATCCGCGTCTGCATACGGACGAGGTTTTGGTGGCGTTGTCGGTGCTGAGTACGCAGGACGAGAACTGCCAAAAGGCTTTAATCCAGTTGCCTAAGTTGCACGGTTGCCAGGTACACAGCACGGTGATGTTGAGTGAGGTGGATCGTAAAATCTTCAAGAAACTGGGTGTGGGATTGTCTTGCGACCCTGCAAGAAAATAAAAGTTGAATTTATATACAATACGCTCCTCTTTCGGTAGCGTGTGCAACCACCCTCATTGTAGGAATGTTTCGTGGAACATCCTTACAATGAGGGTGGATACGTTTTTGATAACTCGTGTGTTATCTATTTTTCGGAACGTAAATACTCTTATTCCGTAATCCCTTTTGCCTCCACCACTTTCCAGTCGGAGAGTGTCTTCTCGGCAGTGGAGAAGTTGA
>CAYOKO010000190.1:0-2663 GCA_964404555.1 uncultured Bacteroidaceae bacterium
GTAAGAGAGGGATTCTTTCACGGCGTGAAATTAGTAAATTGATAGAATTCAACCAAATAATTAACGTAAAATTCTTTATCTTCTGCATGATTTGTGAGATTTGTTTGTAAAGAGAGGGAGCTTCAAGACTAAAAAAGAGTTGAATAACATGGTTCTGCAGTATTCCTCCATTATATTTTATTGAGAATTTTCTCCTTGTCGGCAATAGCCTTGTCGAGCTATACACCGAGGAAAGAATCAAACTCAAAATCAAAGTCATGAAGCAGACTGCCTACGGATTCCGGGATGACAAGTGTTTTAAGTGAAAGTTGTTTTCCCTACATGATTGCCGTATCACTCGAAATGTCGGATGAACCTTACTTTTATGGTTCTTTTCTTTGGATTCTCGACAAAAAGAACTACTTTTGCGATACCAAACAATAACATCATGAATACAAGGATAGCGAGACATCTGCTATTGATGCTTCTCATAAGCATCTGCTACATAAACACTTCTGCCCGCGATTTTATTCTGCGAGGCGGCAGGAACATACGCATCGCCTGTACGGAAAAAGAGGACGCCCCCGTGGGAGCAGCCCTCGAACTCTTTGCACGTGACTGCCGACAGGTATTCCACGCCGAACTGTCCACCACCGAATCGCCCAAGAAAAGCGACATCGTCGTCACTACCCTTTCGAACGACATCGTCCGCACCTGCAAGGAGGATTTCTCCACCATCGACGGACACAGCGAGGCCTATATATTAAAGGTACGCGCGAACGGTCAACTCTGGATTGTGGGCAACGATCTGCACGGTGCCGCCTACGGAGTGATGCAACTCTCACGCCTCATAGGTGTATCGCCGTGGGAATGGTGGGCAGATGCTACACCGCTGTCACAGAAGGAGTTTCGCCTCAACGAGGGCTACACCGACGAAGAGTCTCCCTGCGTGGCATACCGTGGTATCTTTATCAACGACGAAGATTGGGGACTCTGCCCATGGAGTTGGAAGAACTATGAGCCATCGGACACGAAGGGCGCAATCGGTCCCAAGACCCATCAACGCATCTTCGAGCTACTGTTACGCCTCAGAGCCAATACCTTTTGGCCTGCCATGCACGAATGTTCCGTACCCTTCTTCTTTACCGAAGGCAACCGGGAGATGGCTCATCGTTATGGCATCTACATAGGTACATCGCACTGCGAACCTATGCTGCGCAATACCAACGGGGAGTGGCGGCGCGACGGTGTGGGGGAATACGATTTTGTTCATAACCGACAGAATGTGCTCAACTTCTGGGAGACACGTGTCAAAGAGGTGGGACAGAACGGTGGTATCTTTACGCTGGGTATGCGTGGCATACACGATGGGGCAATGAACGGGGCGAAAACGATAACGGAACAGAAGTTGGCACTCACGGATATTATCTCTGCCCAACGTGCTATGATTCAGCAATATGTATCAAAGGATATCACTCGTGTACCGCAAGTATTCATCCCTTATAAAGAGGTGCTGGATGTGTATCATGCCGGACTTGAGGTACCCGAAGATGTCACGCTGATGTGGTGCGATGACAACTACGGATACATTCGCCACTTCCCCACCCCTGCCGAACGTGCACGGAGCGGTGGCAACGGCATCTACTACCACACCTCCTATTGGGGACGTCCGCACGATTATCTGTGGATAAGTGGCACTGCCCCTGCCCTGCTTTTTCACGAAATGTCCAAGGCGTACGATGCGGGTATTCAGCGGATGTGGATTCTCAACGTAGGCGATATCAAGCCGTTAGAGTATCCCATGGAGCTGTTCCTGGATATGGCGTGGGATATTGAGGAGGTGCGTCGGGAGGGGGTATCCGAGCATCAGCGTCTCTTTCTGCAACGTGAATTTGGTACAGAGGTTGCCTACCGATTGCTTCCGCTGATGCGACAACATCAGCGTCTTTCGTTTGTACGCAAACCGGAGTTTCTGGGTGGCACACGCACCGAGGAGCGTGATCCGGCATACAAGGTGATTCGGGATTTGCCGTGGAGTGATGCATACATTCGTGAACGTCTCAGGGTTTATAATGCTCTGTCGGACAGTGTGGAAGCGATAAAGAACACACTTCCTTCCGTCAAGCGGGATAGCTATTTTCAGTTGGTGGAGTACCCCGTAAAGGCGGCGGCTGAGATGAATCGCAAGTTGCTCACGGGGCAATTGGCACGCCATGGTGGGGCGGAGTGGCAGGTGTGCGATGCGGCATACGACAGTATTGTTTCTCTCACCCGCCGTTACAACACGCCGAAGTGGCAGGGGATTATGGATTTCCAGCCGAGACGTCTTCCGGTGTTCAACCGTGTGGAGCATAGTGAGGTGTCTACTTCGGGGTGTGTCACTTCTGTTCCGCCCATCTTTGAATACAGGTTGCCGGAGGATTCTCTCGTTACGTTTGCACAGGGGGAGACAAAGTTTTTTGCGTTTTCTACGGATACATCTTCCGGAGGTGATTCGCTCCGCATAGAGTTTGCGTTGCTCCCCAACCATCCCATAGAGGGCGACCATCTACGCATTTCCGTTGGCATAGATGGAGGCACGCCGGTGGTCGTCTCCTACGAGACGCAGGGGCGCAGCGAGGAATGGAAGGAGAATGTTCTCCGCAACCAAGCTCTTCGCACGGTGGTTCTCCCAATAAATCAGC
>CAYOKO010000191.1:0-2647 GCA_964404555.1 uncultured Bacteroidaceae bacterium
TCCTTCGGCGACCGCAAGACCTATCAGATGGACTTCCGTACCCACGACCAGGGACTGGAGGAGATTGCAGCCGACATAGAGGAGGGTGCAGACTGGACCATGGTGAAACCCGCCATGCCCTATCTGGATATGATAGCACGCGGCGTGGAGCGTTTCCCCAACATCCCTATGGTGGCCTATCAGGTGAGCGGTGAGTATAGTATGCTCAAAGCTGCCGCACAACTGGGATACCTCGACGAAAGTCGTGTGGTCTTCGAGAGCCTCATCGCCATAAAGCGTGCCGGTGCCAAATACATCATCACCTACTACGCCAAGGAACTTCTCCAGCGTGCCGGTGAGTGGAAGATTCAATTGAAATAAAGAAAGTATATTATGAAAGAAAGAATAAACTCCATTGCCGCATACAACCGAGCTAAGGCGGTAATCCCGGGCGGAGTAAACAGCCCCGTGCGAGCACTCAAAAGCGTGGGAACCACCCCACTGTTTGTGCGCGAAGCCAAGGGTGCATACATCACCGATATCGATGACAACCAATATATAGACTTCTGTATGTCATGGGGTGTGTTCATCCTGGGACACGGCAATGACCAAGTAATAGCCGATGCTACTGCTGCCGTACAACGAGGCAGCAGCTTCGGCATCTGTACCACCGGCGAAACGGAACTGGCGGAACGTGTACGCAGTATGTATCCCGCCATGGAACGTCTACGCTTTGTCAACAGCGGAACCGAAGCCACCATGTCTGCCATACGAGTGGCACGTGGCTACACGGGGCGCGATGTATTGGTGAAGTTTGAAGGTTGCTACCACGGTCATGCCGACCACCTCTTGGTGAATGCCGGTTCGGCAGCTGCCCAACTCAACAACGCCTCCTCTGCCGGAGTACCGGAGGGATTCACCCGCTACACCGTGGTACTACCTTATAATAATATAGAGGCACTGGAAAGTTACTTTGCGGAACACGGTGACGAAGTAGCCGCCCTCATCCTCGAACCGGTAGCCTGCAACATGGGTGTGGTTCCCCCCACCCAAGCGTTCCTGGAAGCTACCCGTCGTGTCACCCGAGAGCACGGTGCAGTACTCATCTTCGATGAAGTCATCACCGGTTTCCGTCTCTCCTCCGGTGGAGCTGCCAAACGTTTCGGCATCACCCCGGACATGGCAACCGTCGGAAAGATAGTAGGCGGAGGATTCCCCGCAGCTGCCTTTGGCGGCAAAGAGGAGATTATGCGAGTGCTGGCTCCGGACGGTCCGGTATATCAAGCGGGCACGTTGAGTGGTAACCCGGTAGCCATGGCAGCGGGATTGGCCACCCTCACCCAACTCCAACAGCCGGGCGTCTACGAGGAACTGGAGGCACGCAGCAACCGTTTCATCGAAGAATTGCAGAAGATTGTAGCGGGAAAGGGTATACAAGTAAACCACGTGGGTACCATGTTTACCATGTTCTTCAACGAAAACCCCGTATGCAATTTCCAAGACACCAAGCGTAGTAATCAAGAGCGTTTTGCCAAGTATTTCCGCAATATGTTGGAACGTGGCATCTACGTAAGTCCCTCACAATTCGAGGGTAACTTCATCTCCCTATGCCACACTCCCGAGATTCTCGACCGAGTACTACAGGCAGTAAAAGAAAGTATCGACTAAAGAACAACGGCAAACGTCCTCCCATATATATGGTAGGACGTTTACCATATCAGGGGTATTGCCCGCATAGAAATATCGCCGTACCTTTGCACCGTCAACAAAAAACAAATAAAAGTACACAACATGGATAAAAAAACCATTACACACCTCAGAGAATTAGAGTCTGAGTCTATATACGTTTTGCGTGAGGTTGCCGCTCAGTTTGAGCACCCCTGCATCCTCTTTTCCGGAGGTAAAGACTCCATCGTAATCACCTATCTGGCATACAAAGCCTTCTATCCGGCACGTATCCCCTTCCCGTTGCTTCACATCGACACGGGACACAACTTCCAGGAGACACTGGACTACCGCGATGAATTGGCTAAGAAGCTCAATGCCGAACTGATTATCGGTAGCGTGCAGGAGAGTATAGACAAAGGACGCGTAAAGGAGGAAACCGGTTACTATGCAAGTCGTAACAAACTGCAAACCACTACCCTGCTGGACAGTCTGGAAGAGCATAAGTTCGATGCTGCCATCGGCGGTGCCCGTCGCGACGAGGAGAAGGCTCGCGCCAAAGAACGCTTCTTCAGCCACCGCGATGAGTTCGGTCAGTGGAACCCCAAGAACCAACGCCCCGAGTTGTGGAACATCTTCAACGGTCGTAAGAATATGGGCGAACACTTCCGCGTATTCCCCATCTCCAACTGGACCGAGATGGACGTATGGCAGTACATCTTGTTGGAAAACATCCCCATGCCGTCCCTCTACTTCACCCACCAACGTGAGGTATTCCAGCGCGACGGACAGTGGTTGGCTGCCCTCCCCGCCATAAAGCGCAAGCCTACCGAAGAGGTAGTAACCAAGGAGGTACGCTGCCGCACCATAGGCGATATCACCTGCACCGGACTCACCCTGTCCCACGCAGCATCCGTAGCCGACATCATTGAGGAGATAGCCTCCACCCGTGTCACCGAACGCGGCGGACGTGCCGACGATAAGCGCTCCGAAACCGCTATGG
>CAYOKO010000192.1:0-2574 GCA_964404555.1 uncultured Bacteroidaceae bacterium
ACCGTGATGCCCGCACCGCCAAACTGAACATGTTCATCACGGAAATCGGCAACACCACCCACCGTCGCCAAGTACTGGCGGATGAGCGACCGAAGAGCACCCGTACCCGTACCATGGAGGATACGCACACGATTCATACCCAACAGAATAGCATCGTCAATAAAATACGTAACCGCATTTATCGCCTCATCGCCACGCATACCCCGCACATCGATGTCCGGTTTAAACTGAAGCTTCTTCTCATACATATTATCCTGCGTCTCACGGCTCACAAACATAGTACCGAGAGCCGCCGCATTCTTCTCCTTCGGCGGTTCCGAAGCATGCTCCAGACGCGCAACCTCCACATTGGTCTTCATCATGCCAAACGTAACAATCGCCGTTCGTCCGTTACACTCCATCACCTTGCCCGTACTACTCTGCCCCTTTATGCGCACAAAGTCACCCACCGCAATAGGACGCTGCGCCTCCTCACGACGCCTCTGTTCCTCAGCCTTCGCCTCCAGCTGCACCTTCTGCTCCGCCTCCCTCTGCGACCTACGGTTCTCCTTACGCAGCTTACGCTCCTCCAGCTGCTTAATCTTACGAGCAATCTTATCCTCATTGTTTTTACGCTCCAACTCCTCCAACTCCCGGTTGAAGTCATTCAGCTCCCGGCGCGCATCACGCGTCTTCTCCTTCTCCGCCTGCGCCTCCTTAATCTGCTTAATAGTATGCTCAATCTTCGCATTCGACGCATTCAGAATCTGCTGCGCCTCCTCCTTCGTCTGCCTGATAATAGCCTTACGCTCCCGCTGCAAATCCTGAATCTCCTGCTCATAGCGAGCAATAGTCTGCTGCATCTGCTTCTCCTGTCGATGCACCGTATCACGCTTACTCTCCCAGTACCTCTTATCACGCACAATATCCTGCAAATACTTATCACTCAAGATATAATCCTTACCCACAATCTCCGAAGCATCCGCAATCACCTCCTCCGGAAGTCCCGTCTTGCGCGCTATCTCTATAGCAAACGAACTCCCCGGATTACCCATCTGCAACTGAAAGAGCGGACGCATCTGCTGTCGGTCGTACAACATAGCCCCATTTATCACCCCCTCATGCGCATCCGCAAAATGCTTCAAGTTCTGGTAATGCGTAGTAATCACCCCAAACGCCTTATGCAAGTTGAACTGCTTGAGCACCGCCTCCGCAATAGCACCACCAATCTGCGGCTCCGTACCCCCACCAAACTCATCAATCAAGAGCAAGCTACGTCCATTGCTATACTTAATCATAAACTTCATGTTCTGCAAGTGCCCCGAGTACGTACTCAAGTCATCCTCAATACTCTGCTCATCACCTATATCAATAAAAAGATGATCGAACACCCCCGCACGCGAACCCTCACGCACCGGAATAGACAAACCACACTGCAACATATACTGCAACAATCCCACCGTCTTGAGGCACACCGACTTACCACCCGCATTAGGACCCGAAATAATAAGAATACGCTTCTTGGTATTCAGCGTGATATCCAGCGGTACCACACACTTGCCATGCTTCTCCAGCGAACGCTGCAAGAGCGGATGCACCGCCCGTTCCCAATCAATCAACGGCCCACCCGACAGCGAAGGCTCAATAGCCCTCATCTGTATAGCCAAGTGTGCCCTAGCCTGTATAGCATCTATAGTACCCAAGAAACCATACGCCCCCAGCATCTCCTTACTGTGCGGACGAATCTCCTTAGACACCTCCATAAGAATACGAATCACCTCCCGGCGTTCCTCCCCCTCCAGTTCGCGGATACGATTATTCGCCTCCACCACCTCGGACGGTTCAATAAACACCGTCTTACCCGTAGCCGACTCATCGTGAACAATACCCTTGATACGACGTTTCAGCGCCGGCGCCACCGGAATCACCAATCTACCATCGCGCAGGGTAGGAGTGACATCCTTCTCCACCACCCCCTCGCTCTGCGCACTCCGCAGAATAGCATTCAAAGTACGAGAGATACTCCCCTCCATACTCGCCAATTCCCGACGAATGCGCAAAAGCTCGTCGCTCGCCGTATCCTTCACCTTGCCAAACTTATCCAGAATAGCATGGATACGCTGCACAATAAACGGGAACACCGGAACCACAGACGCCAACGCCCGCAGAGCAGGGTAGAGCGCATTCCTATCCTGCGGCTCCTCATCCCCCTCATCCGATGTCTGGCACAAGAAGCGCACCACCTCCTCCACCGTCTCCAGAGAACGCATAAGGTCGAACAACTCCTGCTCCTCCAGATACGTACCCTCTATACGAACACGTGCCAAAGCAGCACGCACATCAAAGAAATAGTGCGACGGAAAATCCTGTTCCCCCTCAATGATGGAACGAAACTCCCCCGTCTGTTGCAGCAATGTACGTATCACCTCCACCTTTGTCTGGAAAGAGATAGCATCCACCTGTTCCTTACCCATTGTACTCAAACACAGCTCCTTCAGAAGATTTCTGACGGTACTGAACTCTATCTTTTGTTCAAATTTTGCCGGATATATCATATTCTTTTCTGAAAATGTTTGCAAAGTTACACATTTTTGC
>CAYOKO010000193.1:0-2529 GCA_964404555.1 uncultured Bacteroidaceae bacterium
GTGAGCTCCTTAAAGAGAAGAAGGAGACGTTTAACTATAAGAATCTCCAAAGACGTGTCCTTCGTAATCGGCGTCCGTGAAAGGATGATGTCCGGAAGATTCTTATTTTGGTGTGAAGCGGCTTTAATTCTAATAAACTATCTATCCAAGAATGTTGGACGAATCCGGATGGGCAGAATTGAAGGTTCTTAGGTTTAAAGGATATACAAAGGAGTGGGCATAGTTCGTCTTAATGAACAAAAAAATAAAAGTGAGGTGCCTGCGCACGATTACGATGTCCTTTATAACTCGTATACGTATGCAAGTCTTACTCGTTTCGAAAAAGGTCTTTACACTCAGAGTTCTGTCTACATCTATAATTGCTTGAAAACGGAATTGGCAATGGGGAGAATGGAGTGAAGTAAAGCAAAGACAAAAAAGACAAGAATAATTTGCAAAATTCTATATTCTGTTGTATCTTTGCAAAAGAAAATACAGTAGAAACATTATAACGATGGACATTAAGACTCTGATAGCAGAATGTACTGCATATGATTTTAAGTTGATGCTTGAAGAAAAGAAACCTAAGAGTTGGTTGAAGAGTGTAAGTGCTTTTGCCAATGGCTTGGGAGGATCACTTTTCTTTGGCATTGATAATGAAGGTATCGTCAGAGGTCTCGATGATCTGCAATATGTGTGTGAATCTATAAGCACTAAGATACGTGATTACATGGATCCTTTACCGGAAGTGGAAACAATTCCACATAAAGTAGATAATCTCTGTGTTCTACAGCTAAAGGTTCATGCCGGTTATTATACGCCATATTACTATGTCGGCGATGGTCAGCGAGTAGCTTTTGTGCGTATCGGTGATGAAAGCGTTCCTGCAACGGCTGAACAGATGATTCGTTTGGTATTGAAAGGGTCGAATAAAACATTCGATTCGTTGCATGCAGATTATAAAGCAGAGGACTATTCCTTCACCATCTTGGCAAATGCATTCAAAGAACGCACTAAGCAAGATTGGAACAGAAAATATCTGTTGTCGTTCGGACTTGTGACAGGAACCGGTAACCTTACAAATGCGGGGGCTTTGTTTGCCGATGACTGTCCTTTGTGGCAATCTCGACTTTACTGTACTCGATGGAACGGGAAAGAAAAAAGTGATGCCATCAATGATGCCGAATTTACCGGAAATGTACTCATGTTACTTCGTGAGGCTATGAACTTTGTAAAGTCAAATACAAAGAGAGGCTGGGAGAAGTTACCGAGTGGTAGAAAGAACAAACCGGAATATGCGGAACGTGCGGTGCTTGAAACTATGGTCAACCACATCATCCACCGTGATTATACCGTTATGGGGAGCGAAGTTCATCTTGATATTTATGATGACCGTCTCACCGTGACATCTCCCGGTGGAATGTACAATGGTATGCTGATTCAAGATTTGGACATCGCAGATGTTTCTTCTGAAAGACGTAATCCTATACTCGCAAACGTAATGGCACAACTTGATTATATGGAGAAACGAGGTAGCGGACTCACTCGCATCTGCAATGAAACTAAGGCCTTGGAAGGATATAGGGACGAACTTAAACCTATATTCAAATCGACTCCAACTCAGTTCCAAACCACCATATTTGCATCCACATGCACGATAAATGTCGGAAACAATGTCGGAAACAATGTCGGAAACTTGACAGATAGTAAACTCACTGAACGTCAGCGTAATATATTAAACATCATTAACGAGTCTCCGACAATAACCGGACGACAAATGTCGGAGATGTTGTCGGTAAGTCAACGCACCATAGAGCGCGATCTTTCTTATTTGCAGGATAATGGTATTTTGAAGCACGAGGGTAAGGCAAACGATGGGATGTGGATAATCATTGACTTATCCTGATTTTGGTTGCCTGTCTTCTGCTTCTTAACCCTAGTAGAAGTTGACTCGATTAAACATATCCCTTATAAGGGTTGACTATTCTATATTTATGGTGCAGTAGCAAACTTCCGTGTTTTATTTCCTGACTTCATCAATGCGTCACCCTAAAATCATATTCCAAGATAGTCGAATAGGGGTTGTAGTGACCTATGTTGGGGCGTGAGCATCATTGTTCTTGTGATTACCTTATTATTAAGAGGTAACTTAACCCGTATTGTCGTAATCGTTTTGGCGATTTTTAATACGGTGTCAACACTCATCCCTAGTTTGAGCAAAGTAACAATTCGTTCAAGTTCTTTGTAGACCTTATATGCGACAAAGCATAAGCAAACATGAGCTTCAATTCGACGCTCCGTAAAATGGAAAATCGGTCGTGTTTCCAAAGTGTTCTTGGAAATACGAAAGGCCCTTTCGACCACCCATAATCCATGATACTGGGAAACAACTGTCGACGCAGGTAATTTAGTATTCGTTACATAAGCCTTCAAGCCATCCCACTTTTCGTCTTCTTTGATTTTGTCCTCACAGATACTCACTGTGACGTCATTCTGTATAGTACTCCCCAAAATTAGACAGGGGTTAATATTTAAAATTTGAATCGGACA
>CAYOKO010000194.1:0-2523 GCA_964404555.1 uncultured Bacteroidaceae bacterium
TCCTTCCAGTTCCAGTTGAGAGATTTGAATGATATAGTTACGAAATAAAAAAGAAGAATAAATATGAAAAAGTTATTTTATTATTTGTGCGTGATGATGGCAGTGCTCTCGCTGGGAGCATGTAGCGACGTGCCGGCTCCTTACGAGTTGATTCTCGACGTGAGCGGTCAGAAGTTGCCTTTCAGCAGCTCCTCATTGAACGATTTCGATGTGGTAACCGAGGAGGGCGTGGACTGGAGTCTGGGTTCTACCTATGCCAAGGCTACCGGTTACAACAGTACCGATAAGAGCTACACCGGAACCAAAACATGGCTCATCTCTCCGGCGTTGAACACCGAGACCACCAACGGTGCAAAGGTGAAGTTCGACTTTGCGCTTCGTTACGGTACCGTAAGCAAGTATTCCACCTATATCAAGGTGTTGATTAGTGCCGATTACGACAAGGATCCTACCACGGCTACTTGGACCGAGTTGGGTTATACTCCCAAGCAGACCGATTCCAGCTGGAACTTTGAGAACAGTGGTTGGATAGCCATCCCCGAGGAGTACTGCAACAGAGAGAACGTTTACATCGCCTTCTACTATGAGTGTCCGGACAACGATAGCAGCAATACAGCTACTTGGGAGTTGAAGAGCTTCCAGATTACCACCGGTGCGGTAGAGAGCGGTGACGACAATACCGACAACAGCGGTGATGATAACAACGGTGACAACAACGAGGATAACGGCGAATATGTACCCGTAGCCGGCAACCTCTTGACCAACGGCGGTTTCGAGACTTGGAACTCCGATAGCGAGGCAGCCGGATGGAAGTCGGCTTCTACCGCAGGTAATGCTACCGTAAGCAAGAGCACCAACGCTCACAGCGATTCTTACGCAGCCTTGGTAGCCGGCAATGAGACAGCCAACAAGCGTCTGGCAACTACCGAGATGACTTTGAAGGCAGGTACCTACGAGTTCACCTTCTATGCTAAGGGTGCAGCCGACGGCGCATCTGCTCGTCCGGGTTATGTACCAGTAACCAATGGTTCTGTAGGTAACTATTCTTACGGTGACTACGTAAACTCCATTTCGGCATCTTCTTGGACAAAGGTTACTTATAGCTTCACTCTGGATTCCGAGACTACCGTTTGCTTGGTTGTAATGAATCCTAAGAACTGCGGTAACTTGATTATCGACGATGCCTCTCTTACCACCACCAACGGCGGACTGGTAAGCGGTGGCACGGAGACCACTCCGGAGGAGCCTTCTACTCCTTCGGTTACTCCTAGCGGTGACAACCTCATCACCAACGGCGACTTCGAATCATGGGTATCCGACAGCGAGGCAACCGCATGGAAGTCTGCCTCTACCGCAAGCAATGCAACCGTAAGCAAGAGCACCGATGCTCATGCAGGTAGCTACGCTGCACAGATTGAAGGCTATACTCAGAACAAGCGTCTGGGTTCTATCGAGATGACCTTGAAGGCAGGTACTTATACCTTCGCCTTCTATGCCAAGGGCTTAGCATCAACATCATCCGTTCGTCCTGGTTATGTACCTGTAACCGGTGGCAAGGTAGGTGATTATGCATACGGTGATTATACCAATAATATCAGCACCACCGATTGGCAGTTGATTACGTATGAGTTCACCCTCGATGCCGAGACTACCGTTAGCCTCGTCGTTATGAATCCGAAGAACTGCGGAAACGTTTTGATAGACGATGCTACTCTTACCACAAGCAATGGCGGTATAGTAAAGTAAAATAAAGAATTAGATTATGAGATATAAGAGTTTTATAATCCCTCTCTTCTTGGGTCTTGTAGGAACGGTAAGTTCCTGCAAGCACTGGGAGGATGAGGATTTGGAAATAGGTTCCATTGAAATCACTCAGGAGAACGTCAACGCCAATACCACCGAGGGTGCATTGGGTTGGGAGGTTCCAAGACTGAACGAGGAGAACATCTTTATTCAGCACTCCGACCAGGGCATTCAGACCTATTGCCTGGAGTACAATCGTCCAACCTATCACAGCAACTGGGTGGCATATCGTTACGATTCTCGCACGGCGAAGAGCAATGTAAGTCGTTCCGATGCCTGGGCTGCCGATACGGCGCTGAATGCATATCCCGAGAGTCAGTTGGCTGTCCAATACTTCCCCGGTTACAACCGTGGTCACTTGGTAGGTTCAGCTGAGCGTCTCTATACGTTGACCGCCAACCAGCAGACCTTCTTCATGACCAACATGAGTCCAATGTTGAGTGCCTTCAACAACGACTACTGGGGTTACATTGAGGACATTTGTCGTGACCAGTGGGGACGTAAGTGTGGCGATGGCGATACCCTCTACGTAGTAAAGGGTGGTACCATCAAGGAAGACCAGATTTTGGGCAAGTTGCAGCTGCGCAACACCCTTGGCAACACGGTAGAGATGGTCATTCCCAAGTACTACTATATGGCATGTCTCAAGTTGAATGCCGACGGTACAGCCACAGCGATAGCTTTCTTAATGGAGCATAAGAATTACAACAATACCACCTC
>CAYOKO010000195.1:0-2493 GCA_964404555.1 uncultured Bacteroidaceae bacterium
CTGTTTTCAGTTACATCATCGGTCTAGGTGCCGCCGTAATGATGCCCGTTATCTTTACGATACTGGGGGTGTGTATAGGCATTCGGTTTTCCAAGGCTTTGAAGAGTGGTCTCTACGTGGGCGTTGGTTTTGTGGGTTTGAGCATTGTTACAGCGCTGCTGACGCAATCATTGGGTCCTGCGTTGAACAAGGTGGTGGAGATTTACGGTCTGGAATTGGAGGTGTTCGATATGGGTTGGCCGGCTGCCGCTTCGGTAGCGTACAACACATTGGTGGGTTCCTTCATTATTCCGGTGTGTCTGGGTGTTAACCTCGTTTTGCTGCTGTTGGGCTGCACACGCACGGTGAACATCGATTTGTGGAATTACTGGCATTTTGCCTTTATAGGGGCGGTGGTGTACTTCATGACCGATTCCATTGGTTGGGGTTTCTTTGCCGCTATTGTTTGTTACATCATTACGCTGGTGCTTGCCGACCTCACGGCTAAGAAGTTCCAGGAGTTCTATCCCAACATGGAGGGTATCTCCATTCCGCAACCTTTCTGCCAGGGTTTCATGCCTTTTGCAGTGGTTATCAATAAGGGACTGGACTATGTGCCGGGGGTAAACAAGGTGAATATCGACTCCGAGGGCATGAAGAAGAAGTTCGGCCTCTTTGGCGAACCGCTTTTCCTGGGTGTTATCATAGGTATCTTGATAGGTGCTCTGGCTTGCAAGGATAGTAACGAGCTGGTAGACAGCATTCCGGGTATTCTGGGGCTGGGTATCAAGATGGGTGCCGTGATGGAGCTTATTCCTCGCATTACGAGTCTGTTTATTGAGGGACTGAAGCCCATTTCCGATGCTACACGTGAGCTTATTGCTCGTAAGTTCGGTGCCGACAAGGAGCTGTACATTGGTATGTCTCCGGCGCTGGTGATAGGTCATCCCACTACGCTGGTGGTATCCTTGCTGCTCATTCCGGTGACGTTGTTGCTGGCTGTTGTATTGCCGGGTAATCACTTCTTGCCGTTGGCTTCCTTGGCGGGTATGTTCTATGTGTTTGTTATGATTCTGCCTTTCACCAAGGGTAATGTGCTGCGTAGCTTCATTGTGGGCTTGGTGGTTATAGCAATAGGACTCTACTTTGTTACCTGGATGGCTCCCGACTTTACGAGTGCGGCACACTCTGTGCAGATGGCACATCCGGAGGATGCTTCCGTGGCTGTTCCCGAGGGTTTCCAGGCGGGAGCGCTCGACTTTGCTTCCAGTCCGCTGAGCACCGTTATCTATGCGTGCATGAAGCACTTGAGCTACATAGGTGCGGGCATCTTGAGTGTGCTCACGGTGGCTTTGGTGCTGTGGAATAGAAAAAGAATAAACCAAAAATAAAAGATATAACAGATATGAAAAAGTTATTTTTAAATATTGCTTTGCTTACGGCCTTTACGGGGGCTATGGCTCAGCAGACGGTGCAATACCAGACGGCTTGCCACCCGGACGATGTAAAACACTACGATACGAAGACGCTGCGTGAGCGTTTCGTGATGGAGAAGGTGATGGTGGCAGATGAGATTAACCTTACGTATTCTCACTACGATCGCTTTATCTTTGGCGGTGCTATGCCGGTGACAAAGGATCTTAAGTTGGAGAACTTCACGGAGCTGGGTCTTTCCGCAGACAAGACAATTAAGGATCCTTACTTCTTGTACAACCGTGAGTTGGGTGTCATAAACTGTGGTACCGGTACGGGTTCCGTATTGGTGGACGGCAAGGAGTATGTGCTGGGGCCCAAGGAGGCTTTGTACGTGGGTCGTGGTCACTTGGACAAGGATAAGGATGTGAACAAGGAGATTATCTTCCGTTCCAAGGATGCTAAGAATCCGGCTAAGTTCTACATCAACTCTGCTACGGCGCACAAGCATTACAAGACGCAGTGGGTGACGCTGGACGGTCGTAAGGGTTCGCTCAAGGCTGCTATCTGGGGACCTGTGGGTACTACCGAGGAGGCTAACGGACGTACCATCTACAAGCTGATTGTACGTGATGCGCTGGAGGAGGGTCCTTGCCAGTTGCAGATGGGTTTGACGCAGTTGCAGCCGGGTGCTGTGTGGAACACTATGCCGCCGCATACTCACGGTCGTCGTATCGAGGCGTATTACTACTTTAACTTGCCGGAGGGGCAGACAATTTCTCACATGATGGGTGAGCCGCAGGAGAGTCGTGTGGTGTGGTTGCACAACGAGCAGGCTATCATGTCGCCGGAGTGGTCCATCCATGCTGCTGCGGGTACGTACTACTATACCTTTATTTGGGGTATGGCGGGCGAAAACTTGGAATATAATGACAAGGATAATATCCCTGTCATCGACATACAATAATGTTAAGAACCCCTCTCTCTATAAAGAAAGAGGGGTTCGTTTTTTTAGGACTCCCCGGAGGTACACCAACCAACCATCAGCAAAAAAAGGAGTGCGTAAAAGTGCTTCTCTCGATAAAAGACAAGAATAATTTG
>CAYOKO010000196.1:0-2445 GCA_964404555.1 uncultured Bacteroidaceae bacterium
CCGCAGCTATGGCAAACTTCAAGCGCCGCACCGACCGTCTGGCAGAGATAGCCGTTCCTGTTATTAATAAGGTGTACGAGGAGCAGGGCGAGAACTTCGAGAACATACTCGTCCCTATCACCGACGGACGTCGCATCTACCAGGTGCTCACACCGCTGAAGGGTGCCTACGAAAGCCAGTGTAAGTCTGTTATCAAGGAGTTTGAGAAGATGATTCTCCTTCACGTAATCGATGATGCCTGGAAGCAGAACCTGCTCGAGTTGGACGAGTTGAAGCACTCCGTACAGAACGCAAGCTTCGAGCAGAAGGATCCGTTGTTGATCTTTAAGTTGGAGAGCGCCAAACTGTTCGACTCCATGGTGAACGAGATGTACAACCGCGCCGTAGGCGTCCTGATGCGTTGTCAAATTCCTATCCGCGAGCCGGAGCAGGTAAAGGAAGCAGCACCGGAACCCGCACAGCGTCCACGTCAGCAGTACGTAGAGAGCAAGGAAGACCTCAACAATCCCGACCAGGCAGCAGCTGCCGCTCGCGATACAAGAGAGCAGAAGCGTCAGCCCATTGTCAACGAAAAGACCGTAGGTCGTAACGACCCCTGTCCCTGCGGTAGCGGAAAGAAATTCAAGAATTGCCACGGTGCAGGCATCGTGTAATTCTTAGATAATAACGAACAGGACTCGAGTTTTGGAACCCTCCGAAACTCGAGTCTTTTTATACCTCCCCACAACACAGCGTCCCGTTATTCCAAAAATAAACACCCCAAAACGCATCTTTTTTTGTGAAATCGTTGCAATCTTCTTTTTATTTTTGTAATTTTGACCTCATAAATCGTAAAAGTGTAGTGTATATGGATGCAAATGTTACAATAATTCCGAAAATAGTAGACGCTATAAAGTCCCTCGAGAAGGTATATCCCGCAGGGAAGGAGAGCATCACCCTAACGGACATACTCCTGCAAGTAAACCCCGAAACCGGAGAACTTGTCATAATGAACGACGACGATGAAGTGCTTTCACAGTGCATCGTGGAGGAGTGGATAGGCGATAAAGACGACAACTTCTACGACACCATAGTACCCTTGTTGCGCAGCTGTCTGGAGCAGCAATCCGAGCTTCTGGAGCACCTCTCCATCTTGAAGCCCTACTCCATAGTCCTCGTAGACGAAGACAAAGAAACCCTCACCGACCTCCACATCGTAGACGATGACACCGTGATTGTAGGCGACGAGCTCCTCAAAGGACTCGATGAAGAGTTGGATGAGTTTATCAATAATTTAATGAAAGAATAGTCGATGAAAAGAATCGCAAGTCTGCTCCTTCTCCTCATCTCCCTCTGTAGTGTAGCTATAGGCAAGAAAAAAGCAGCCGTTGTAGTTGCCCTCCCCGAGAGCGACACCACCATGATAGTGAATAAATCCACCCTCCTGGAGTTCAGTCACAGAGTATTCCCCTCTGCCGGCTACAACTATATAGTAGTGTACAAGACCAAAGAGTTCACCGCCCGGGCCGACACCCAGCGTCTGAATTTAAGCGAAAGTGAACTCCCCCGAGAGTTGCAACGTCGTCCACGCCCCGGTCGCAGACCCCCCAGACCCATGGTAGGAGCCGATGCCGCCATCCGGACCGTACGCCTGCAACCCAAGAAAAAGGGAACCTATACCTTTACCGTCGTTCTAGCGGAACGAAGGAAAGAAACCACCTATACGTATAACGTAGAAGTGAAGTAACTCAAGTAAAATCTTTGATAGAAATAGGTTCCGCCCCCTCCATGTGCTCCTCCAGTTCCGCAAGCTCCAGGATGTGAACCCTGGGCGCAGCCGAACACGGGAAATTGCTGAAGTACGGATCCTTGCTCCAGAAGAGTGTCACCTCCTTAACCGAAGGACTCGAACTCACCCTATTGTAAAACGACATAATCCCCCTCTGCGTACGCGGCAACACCTTAAACCCCCACGTACCATCGTTCAACTCCACACGCGCCACCACCCGGTATTGTATTCGTTTCTCCGGAACCATCTTCGACCCCGCCGAATCCCTCCGGTGCGAAATCGTAATATTTCGGTGAAACCTATCATTAATCTCCCCCATCAATTTACGAAACACCTCCCCATGGCTCGACGTATCCTTAATATGACGGAACCCAATGTAGTAATGAATCATCTCGTGAATAATCACATCCTCCCACTCACGCTCCGGCATATCGATACGCACACTAAAGCGCAACGCAAAGTTATAGAACTTCTCTCTGCCCAGTATGTCCCGTTTAATATGAAACGTACACTTCCCCGCAAACGTCCTCGCATTTGTCAAATAAAAAGGAACCAATGGCAGAGCGCCGTTAAAAATATCGGAATTGAATTTTTTGAATTTTTCTTGAATAAAAGGGATGGTAATTATCATGTGTGTTACTTTGCTAAGAAAGTAGCGCCTACGGGAATCGAACCCG
>CAYOKO010000197.1:0-2379 GCA_964404555.1 uncultured Bacteroidaceae bacterium
TTCCACCTCATTCCGCATCCTCCTTATACCAATCGGCATACATAATATAATGTTTTGCAATACCTTGGTTCAACTCTTTGCTCTGCTCCGGGTCTACCTTCTTGATAAACTTGGCAGGCACACCGCCCCACAGCTCACCGGGACCCACCACCGTGTTCTTCAACACCAGTGCTCCCGCAGCCACTATGGCACCTTCGCCTATCACCGCATCGTCCAGCACGGTAGCTCCCATACCTATGAGTGCTCCCGACTTCACGGTGCATCCGTGCAACGTAACGTTGTGACCTATCGTTACATCATCGCCTATCTCAATTGCAGCCTTCTTATACAAGGTGTGCAGGCAGCTACCATCCTGTATGTTCACACGATTCCCTATGTGGATGTAGTGAACATCCCCGCGAATCACCGCATTGAACCATACGGTACACTGGTCGCCCATGGTTACCTCGCCCACTATCGTAGCATTCTCTGCCAAGTAACAATCCTTGCCAAACTGCGGTGTCTTACCCTGAACTGTCTTAATAAGTGCCATATCCTTTTATTTTAAAGGTTGAGTAACTTCTGCCAAGTAAGCACGTTCCTCCTCGTTGAGGTGCGGAGCCAACTTGTCGTACACCAACTTATGATAACCGTTCAACCAAGCAATCTCATCCTCTGCCATCATCTCACGGATAATAGGCTTCGTGTCGATGGGACAAAGCGTCAACGGCTCAATCTCCAAGAAGGCACCATACTCACCATCCATGCTGTGTACCAAGAGGTTGGTGTTCTCAATACGCACTCCATGGCGACCTGCCTTGTAGATAGCCGGTTCTATGGTGATGGTCATATCGCGCAGCAACGGCGTAGGCATATAGTTCATGCGGAACTGGTGAGGACCCTCATGCACACTCAGGTACGAACCTACGCCATGACCGGTACCGTGCAGGTAGTTGATGCCCTCTTGCCACATAGCGTAACGCGCAAATGCATCCAACTGTGTACCACTGCTTCCCTCCGGGAACTTCACCATACTCAGTCGAATGGTACCCTTCAGTCCTAGTGTATAATCCTTACGCTCCTCGTCCGTCAACGGTCCCAGTGCATAGGTACGTGTAACGTCGGTTGTTCCATCCAGATAGTGACCACCGGAATCCACCAGGAATAGACCCTTCGGCTCCAACGGAATAGAGGACTCCTTTGTAGTACGGTAGTGAACAATCGCTCCGTGAGGACCATATCCGGCAATCGTATCAAAGCTCTTCTCCATGAACAAATCCTGCTCTGCACGGAAACCCGTAAGCACCATGTCTGCAGAATATTCACTCTCGCCCCCCTTCTGCACAGCGGGGTAGAGCCACTTCTGGAAGCGCACCAGCGCCACACCGTCGCGAATCATACAGTTGTGATACCCCTCTATCTCTGCCTTCGTCTTGATACACTTCATGACAGACACCGGGGAATCCTGCAAGATTACCTTGCACGTATCCGGAATAGCGTGAATCAACGTATAGTTGGTCAGCGGGTCTACCCACAACTCCGGCAAAGCGTAGTGCTGCAAGTCGGTCACGATATCTTCGTAATTCTTTACGCCGATACCTTCACCCTTCAAGTACGCCACAATCTCCTCCGTAATCTTCACCTTATTTATATATAAGGTAGCATCCGCAGGTGTTATCAACATATAGCTTACAAACATAGGACTCTGGTACACATCCGTACCACGCATATTGGTAAGCCACGCAATATCGTCCAAACGATTTACAATAATACCCGCACAAGGCTCCTCTGCCAGACGCTTACGGATGCGTGCCAACTTCTCGTGTGTAGGTTCTCCTGCATACTTCAGCGGATGGATGTGAACCGGGTTCTCCGGAATCGCCGGACGACCCTCCCAAACCACCTCGAACGGATCATGCTCCGTGTTCAGCTTCAAGTGATGACGCTCCAACTGCGCCTTCGTCTCCTCCACCGAAGCCGTGGTATTTACGCTACCGTCGATACCCACCGTAGCTCCTACCGGCAGAATCTCGCCCAACCACTCCGTAATGGTAGGCGTCTCCGTCAACTTATCACGCATCAGGATGAAGCAAGTACCCTTGAGCGCCTGCTCTGCAGCCAGAAAATAACGCGAATCCGTCCACAGTGCAGCCTGCGTAAGCGTAACCACCGCCGTACCCGCCGAACCGTCGAACCCAGAAATCCAGGTACGAGACTCCCAATGCTCCGGAACATATTCTCCCGCATGCGGGTCGGTACTCGGAATAATAAATGCATCCAGATGATGCTCTCTCATGTAAGCGCGGAGCTTCTCCACGCGGTTATTGATGGATATTTCCATAGTCAAAATCTATTTTTGTCAGTTCTACGATGCAAAATTACGATATTATCGTTGTTTGA
>CAYOKO010000198.1:0-2368 GCA_964404555.1 uncultured Bacteroidaceae bacterium
ACATGATTATTGCTACGCAACGTCCTACGACCAACATCATTACGGGTACCATCAAGGCGAACTTCCCGGCTCGCATGGCGTTCAAGGTGAGTGCTATGATTGATTCTCGTACCATCCTGGATCGTCCGGGTGCCAACCAGTTGGTGGGTCGCGGTGATATGCTGTTCCTGGCAGGCAGCGAACCGGTGCGTGTGCAGTGTGCTTTTGTGGATACGCCCGAGGTGGAGGAGATTGCTAAGTATATCTCTAAGCAACAGGGGTATCCGTGTGCCTTCGAACTCCCGGAGGTGGAGATGGAGGGCGAGAGCAGCGGGGCTGCGGATGTGGACATGAACAAACTGGATCCTATGTTCGAGGAGGCGGCTCGTCTTATTGTCATAAACCAACAGGGTTCTACGTCGCTTATCCAGCGCAAGATGTCGCTGGGTTACAACCGTGCGGGTCGCATCATGGACCAGTTGGAACGTGCGGGCATCGTGGGTCCGTCGCAGGGTAGCAAGGCTCGTGACGTGCTCTGTAGCGACGAGATGGACTTGGAGATGAAGCTGAATGCACTCAATCTGTAGACACATATATATAAATAAGGTGTAATAAATAAAATAGAACGATGAAAAGAGTAAAGATGTACTTGGCTACCGTCCTGCTCCTCTTCTCTACCGCTGTCATGGCGCAGAAGGATAGCAAGGCTAGAGCCGTGCTCGACAAGACGGCGGCGGTATTCACCAAGAGCGGTACCACGGCAACACAGTTCTCCATGCAGGGGGCACAGGGAAGTGCCAGCGGTAAGTTTACAATGAAGGGAAAGAAATTTGTACTGCGCACCTCGGATATAGTAACGTGGTTCGACGGCACTACCCAGTGGAGCTACCTGCCTTCGAGCAACGAGGTGAACATCTCCACCCCTACCGGTGAGGAGCTACACACCATCAACCCTTATGCCTTCTTGACGCTCTATAAGAAGGGGTTCAACTATAGCATGACCGAAACCAAGAGCGGAGGCAAGGCGTGCTACCGGGTAACCCTCACTCCGGAGAAGAAGAATGAGATACAGGAAATAGTGCTGGTGGTGAACAAGAGTAATAATCACCCCATTTCCATCCGCATGAAGGCCAACGGCAAGACGAGCACCATAAACATCACCTCCATCCAGACCAACCTGAAGTTGGGTGACGATGCCTTCCGCTTCAACCGTAAGAATTACCCGAATGCAGAGATTATAGATTTACGATAAAGAAATTCAAGATTAAGAAAGAACATGGAACATACCAAGTGTTTGATTATAGGCAGTGGTCCTGCCGGATACACGGCTGCTATTTATGCCGGACGTGCCAACATTTCCACCGTTCTCCTGGAGGGAATGCAACCGGGCGGACAGCTTACCATCACTACGGAGATTGAGAACTTCCCGGGTTTTCCGGAGGGTATCGATGCCAACGAGCTGATGGATAATATGCGGAAACAGGCGGAACGCTTCGGCAGCGACATACGTTCGCTGGCTGTCACCCGGGCCGACTTGAGTAAAGCGCCCTATCGCTTTACACTCGATGACGATAGCGAGATAGAGGCCGACACGGTCATCATAGCTACCGGAGCATCGGCTAAGTTCTTGGGACTTGCCGATGAGCAGAAGTATCAGGGACAGGGGGTGAGTGCTTGCGCTACCTGCGACGGTTTCTTCTACCGTAAGAAGGTGGTAGCCGTAGTGGGCGGTGGCGATACGGCTTGCGAGGAAGCTTCCTACCTGGCCGGACTTGCCAATAAGGTGTACTTGATTGTTCGCCGTGACCAGCTGCGTGCTTCCAAGATTATGCAGGAGCGTGTGCTCACCAACCCCAAGATAGAGGTTCTGTGGAATACCAACACGCTGGGACTCTACGGAGAGGATGGTGTGGAAGGTGCTCACCTCGTGGAGAATAAAGGTACCGACAAGGAGCGTACCTACGATCTCCCGATAGACGGATTCTTCCTTGCCATAGGTCACAAACCCAACTCAGACCTCTTCAAGCCATGGGTAAAGACCGATGAGATAGGCTACATACAGACCGAAGGCAACACTCCCTGCACCGGAGTACCGGGCGTATATGCAGCAGGCGACGTGGCAGACTCCCGTTATCGCCAAGCCATAGCAGCGGCTGCATCGGGCTGTAAAGCGGCTATCGAGGTGGAGAAGTATTTAATGGAGAACCATTTATAGCATTATTTTCGACCGGAATAGAGATTTTTAATCGTTTTTATTTTGCCATATTCCGGAAAAGTTGTAATTTTGCATCCGATTTTAGTCCGCCGGGGCTTGAAACAAGTGGCACAAGGAGTGTGTCCGCCTCACGGAGAAACCGTTTAACAAATTAAGTAAATGTACGCAATTGTA
>CAYOKO010000199.1:0-2357 GCA_964404555.1 uncultured Bacteroidaceae bacterium
CAAATCGCAACACATATCAGGAGGTTCCTTCAAAAAATTTCGTATAAATCATATTTTTTTCATCATTAATTATTGTTCGTTTGAATTTATTTTGTATATCTGCAACGTGAGACCTGAGGAAGGGCTTGATGGCGTTTCTTTGGAGCTTAACTGTCGCCTCTGGTCTCACACATTCATCTTTATATATATGCCCCCACGACGAATTAAGCAAATCAAATACCCCAAAAATATTCTCGATATTCATTCAAGTTCATGTTTTTTTTGTACCTTTGCAGTCTATAAGGAAAACTTTCCTACAACTGAAGAACCATACTACAAATCATAACCATATATAATGGCAAAAAAAACAATAAAAAAGAACAGTAAGAATACGAACGAAATGAGCCTAAAGGCCATGAGCGGCACAAAGGAATTCACACGGAAAGAGATCTTTCTCTTCCTGATGGGAGTTGTGCTACTACTGTTCGGATTCTATACCATCTACGCCTTTACCTCCTACCTCATTACAGGAGCTGCGGACCAAAGTATGCTGGAACATCCGCAGGCGGGAGATGTCATGAAAAACGATTCGGGAAATCTAGGTGCCGACTGGGCACACTTCTGGCTGGATAGCTGCTTTGGACTACCCTCCTACTTCTTGGCTGTGTTTCTGCTGGTCGCTGGACTTAAGCTGACAAAGGCTTATCGCTTTATGCTACATAAGTGGTTCATAAGCTGCACGGTACTCACGGTGTGGGGGTCCATAGCTTTTACCTACTTCCTGGATGGATTGTTTGCACACTCACACTTGCGTCCCGGCGGTCTGCACGGCGAAATGGTGACGGGATGGCTCATGGTGCAGGTGCAGGATATAGGTATTCTGCTTATATTGATGTTCGTGGCCATCTGCTTCCTTATCTATCTGAGTCAACAAACCATTACGTATATCCGCAAGTTGCTGAATCCTGCCCACTCTTTCCTTACCTGGCGCGAGAAGCGAGAGGCTAAACGCAAGGCGTTGGAAGAGATTAAACGCGAACAGATGGCGGAAAAGGCTATCCGGGACCAGGAGATAGCCGACAACAACGAGGGTGAATTGCTCTCCGAGGAGGAGGCTAACCGCAGAGTGGATGCAACGTACAATTCTACCACCGTAGACTTCACCGCTACCGATACCACGGAACTTCCTACCGACGGGGAGGAGGGTACGCTGACACTGACGGTGGATGTGCCGAAGACGGAGGAGAGTAACATTGTGTTCGACGAAACGAAAACGGTGGAGGAAAACGATGAGGCGGAGACGAACCCCATAGCTCTATCGGAGGTGGAGGTGCCGGAGGATCCCGAGGCGGCAGACCCTAGTATGCAGAAGCCGTATGATCCTAAGTTGGATTTGGAGAACTATAAGTACCCTACCATCAATCTGCTGAATAAGATAGAGGACGATAGTCAGCCCTCGGTGGACATGAACGAGCTGAACAGCAATAAGGACCGTATCATCACCATTCTGCGCAACTTCGGTGTGGAGATTTCGAGCATAAAGGCGACGGTGGGTCCTACCATCACGCTCTACGAGATAGTACCGGCACAGGGAGTGAAGATTGCAAAGATACGCGGACTGGAGGACGATATAGCTCTGAGCCTCAGCGCACTGGGTATTCGTATCATTGCTCCTATCCCGGGCAAAGGAACGGTGGGTATTGAGGTGCCCAACAAGAAGCCTCGCATTGTATCCATGGAGAGTATCATCAATAGTAAGGTGTTCCAGGAGAGTACTTACGAGTTGCCTATTGCTCTGGGTAAGACCATTACGAACGAGGTGTTCATGGTGGATCTTGCCAAGATGCCGCACTTGCTGGTGGCGGGTGCTACGGGTCAGGGTAAGTCTGTGGGTCTGAATGCTATCATCACTTCACTGCTGTACAAGAAGCATCCGGCGGAACTTAAACTGGTGATGGTGGACCCCAAGAAGGTGGAGTTCAGCATCTATGCTCCTATAGAGAAGCATTTCCTTGCAAAGGTGCCGGACGATAACAGCGAGGCTATCATCACGGATGTAAACAAGGTGGTGCAGACGCTTAAGAGCTTGTGCGAGGAGATGGATACGCGCTACGACTTGCTGAAGAAGGCGGGGGGTGTGCGCAACATAAAAGAGTACAATGCTAAGTTTAAGGCTCGCCAGTTGAACCCGGAGAACGGACATAAGTTTATGCCTTATATCGTGGTGATTATCGATGAGTTCGGCGACTTGATTATGACGGCGGGCAAGGAGGTGGAGCTGCCTATAGCACGTATCGCTCAGTTGGCTCGTGCCGTGGGTATCCACATGATTATTGCTACGCAACGTCCTACGACCAACATCATTACGGGTACCATCA
>CAYOKO010000200.1:0-2342 GCA_964404555.1 uncultured Bacteroidaceae bacterium
TGCAAAAATAGGAATAAATCCAGTCTTTTTACCCAATTTAACAAAAGATAACAGCACTTTTTTTTAGGGAATGGCTATTTGAACGGTTTCCACCCACTGTCCATTCTTGCCCATCTGACATACGGGAATGCTTTTTCCTTCCTTGTCTGCCACCTGCCGAGGGGCTTCGAAGAGGGTGTGTGAGTGTCCGCCCACGACGTAATCTATGCCTCGTACCTGCGGAATGAGTCGTTGGTCGTCTATGTCGGCATTGGCATCTTCCCAACCCAGATGTGAGAGGAGGATTACGAGGTCTACGCCTTGTGCTTCTACCTCTTTTACGGAGCGGCTGACAGCCTCAACGGGGTCTTCGTAAACAACTCCTGTGCAGGTGGATGCGGCTACCAGTCCGTCCAATTTGGGGCTGACGCCTATGATGGCGATGCGCTTTCCTGCGCGTTCCTTTATTATATAGGGCTTCACAAGTCCTTCGCAGGGGGTGCCTTCGAAGTGGTAGTTGCTGCATACTATAGGGAACTCTGCCAACTTGCAGAGGCGTGCCAGGTTCTCCATGCCGTAGTCGAACTCGTGGTTGCCTAAGGTGGCTGCATCGTAGCGCATGGCATTCATAAGGGAGACTTCCACTTCGCCTTTATAGAGGGTGTAGTAGAGGGAGCCTTGTGAGAAATCACCGGCATCGAGCAGAAGCAGGTCGGGGGTGGTTTCACGCTGTTTCTCTATCCATGCCATGCGACGGAGATAGCCCCCCTTGTTGGCTTGTCGCTTATCGGCAAAGAGGGGATTGATGGGTTCCACGCAACTGTGGGTATCGTTGGTGTGACAGAGCGTAAGGATACGTTCTTGCGCTGCGGTGCTTCCGCAATAGAGGAGCACGGCAAACAGTGCCGTCACGATTTTATGATTCAGTATTTGCTTCATCTTTCTACGCTTTATTCGTTCACTTTCGTCATGGGTACGCCCACACGGATACGTCCATCTTTCTTTGCGGTAACGGTTCTGCCGGCGGATTGTTCCCCCCTCAGGTAGTCCACTATGACATTGCGTGACAGAATCTCGGTTCGCTGTACCTTTACGGCTTTCTTGAAGCTCACCATACCGTCGTTGCCCTCTGCCAGATAGTCTATGGTGACTATGCGATACTTGCGTTTCTTGTCTATCGCACTTCCATTAATCTTTGCGGAGATTAATTTCCCGTTGGGTGAAATAATCAGTTGCACATTACCACTCACGGCTTCGCCCCCATTCTTTGCCATCTCTTCGAAGAGTGTCAGCAGGTCGGCACCGCGAAGGGTTACCACGCAATAGTGGTTGTTGAACGGAGAGATGTCTTGCACATCGCCGTAGGTAACATCGCCCTTGGGCATGGCGTTACGGATACCGCCCATATTAAGGACGGACAAGTCGACCTTCTTAATCTTGTACTTGGGAGCTTGTGCCAGGTAGAGGTCTGCCAGGAAATTGGACAGCGGACTCTCCGGTCGGGAAGCCTCCATATAGACTTCGCTGACTCCCAGCACCGGCTTGCGCACGCTGTCTACCTTGCTGCGATAGGGCTGCAGCACCTCGTTGGCACGTGCCATGGCAGGGAGAGTATCCATGGTGGCATCCATCTCGGTTCGATAGGCATTCACCAGGCGCACCCCAGCCCTACTCTGGGCATAGGCTGTGAGACTGCTTGCGGAGAGTATGCCGCAAAGCATCGTTATCAACAACTGTTTATTTCCCCTCTTCATGGCGCAAAATGTTCTTTATGAAGTGGCACATCAATCGGATGGCTTTATGGTTGTTACCACCCTGAGGGATAATAACATCGGCAAAGCGTTTGGTGGGTTCGATGAACTCGTTGTGCATAGGTTTCAACACCTGTTCATAACGTTCAATAACCATCTCTACCGTACGTCCGCGTTCCACGGTGTCGCGTTGTATGACACGAATCAGTCGGTCATCGGCATCGGCATCTACGAAGACCTTCAGGTCCATCAAGTCGCGGAGTTGTTTCTTGCAGAGCGTAAGGATGCCCTCTATGATAACCACCTTTCGTGGCTCCACGTGTACGGTGGCTGCCATACGGTTACTGGTGATGTAATCGTAGGTGGGCTGCTCCACGGCTTCTCCGGCACGCAGACGTGAGATGTGCTCCGAGAGTAAATCCCAGTCGAAGGCATCGGGATGGTCGAAGTTAATCTTGGCACGTTCCTCCAGTGTGAGGTGGTCATTGCAGTTGTAGTAGGAGTCCAGCGGGATGAGTGCTACCTCGCCCGATGGGAACATCTCCATAATCTTTCGCACCACGGTGGTTTTACCGCTTCCGGTACCGCCGGCTATACCTATTATTATCATAG
>CAYOKO010000201.1:0-2334 GCA_964404555.1 uncultured Bacteroidaceae bacterium
TTACCCTTACCCATGGTGTCGTCTATCTCCATGTTAAGCGCCTTGCAGATTTCACGAATCTCCTCTTCGCTCTTTCCGTTGAGGTCGTATCCGGTTTTCTCCTTGATGGCCTCCAGAATAGGCAGACGGCGGTAGGGAGCCTTAAAGCTGATGGTCTTACCATCTATCTCGGTCTCGCTCTTTCCGTTTACGGCGATGCAAATCTTCTCCAGCAACTGCTCGGTGAAGCTCATCATCCAGTTATAGTCCTTATATTGTACGTACAGCTCCATGCAGGTGAACTCCGGGTTGTGGTTCTTGTCCATACCCTCGTTGCGGAAGTTCTTACCTATCTCATATACGCCCTCGAAGCCGCCCACGATGAGTCGCTTCAAGTAAAGCTCGGTAGCGATACGGCAGTAGAGATCAATGTCGAGAGAGTTATGGTGTGTAATGAACGGACGTGCGCTGGCACCACCCGGGATAGACTGTAGGATAGGGGTCTCCACCTCGGTGTAACCTGCCTCGTCGAGCACGTTGCGCATGGTCTTGATTACCTTGCTGCGCTTCAGAAAGGTCTCCTTCACGCCGCTGTTCACGATGAGGTCCACGTAACGCTGACGGAAGCGCAACTCGGGGTCGTCGAAGGAGTCGTACACCTGACCCTCTTTCTCCTTCACCACCGGCAGTGGCTTAATGCTCTTAGCCAGCACGGTAAGTTCCTGAGCGTGAACACTTATTTCGCCTGTTTGTGTACGGAATACGAATCCCTTGATACCAACGAAGTCGCCCAAGTCGAGCAGTTTCTTGAACACCACATTGTAGAGTTCCTTATTCTCTCCCGGGCAGATATCGTCGCGTGTAATGTACACCTGGATACGTCCCTTGCTGTCCTGAAGCTCTATGAAGCTAGCTTTGCCCATGACGCGGCGGCTCATCATACGTCCGGCAATGCAGACTTTTTTAGCCTCCTCACCATCTACAAAGTTGGCAAGAATATCGGTAGAAAAAGCATCTGTAGGATATTCTGCAGCAGGATAGGGGTCAATGCCCATATTACGTAGTTCCTTGAGATTATTTTGTCTGTTAATCTCCTGTTCGCTGAGTTCTAAAATGTTCATTGTATCTGAAATTCTTATATATATATTCTATTTTGGAGACAAAAGTACAAAAAAAAGCGGTACGCACCAATATTTTTCTATACTTTGTGTGTTGTTTACACTATTTTGGGGCTGTCGGCCTTTATTCATATTGCTCCTCATCCTCCTCTTTTTGGGGGATGCAGAGTTTGCGTAGGTCGTACATGGTGCCGTTGTATATGTTCAAATCTACGTAGCCTTTTATGCCCTGCACCTTGCCGCAGTCCGTGTGCTGCCAGAACTTCCAGGAACCGGTGTAGGTGAGTGTGTCTACGTAGTAGTGCGCTATCCAGTAGGGGTAGGCATCGAACACGGAATCATTGAGATACGCCATCTTGAATTTGTATCCGGTGTAGATGATGGGCTTTACGCCGTATTTCTTTTCCACCACGTCGAGCCAGGTTTTTATGTCCTTCTGGAAACTCTTCACGGGGCGTCCGTCGTACTTCTCCACGTCGAGTACGGGAGGTAGGTCGCCGGGTTCCAGGTGAACCTGTTTCAAGAAGTAATTTGCCTGTTGACGTGCAGGCACGGAGGGCACATAGAAGTGGTAGGCTCCGCGTATGATGTCGTTTTCACGGGCTTGATAGAAGTTGTCGTTGAAGTTCTCGTCCATAATCGTGATGCCCTCGGTAGCCTTTATGATGACAAACGATACGGGGGAACCCTCGATGGTGGCATTGCGTACTCGTTCCCAGTTGATATCTTCCTGATAGTGAGAAACGTCTATGCCACGAATCTCGAATCCGTCCGGTCCGTTCACCTCACCATAGAGGGCTTTCCAGCGGATGGAGTAGGGGGATACAAAGAAGTAGTAGAACACAAAGATGTATGCGCCGGCGCACAATACGCCACCTATCCACATGGCCCATGTGGGTATCTTCTTGAAGATGTTCCACCAGTGTCCCTCCTGTGATTTGCGTTTCTTACTTTTGTGCGGTTTGGCAGAGGTATGCGTGGTACGTTCCGTGCGGGGTTTCTTCTCCGTGCGGGTGTTTCTTGTGCTGTTTCCTGACGATATCTTTTTCAATGTGTGTTCCGTTACTGTTCGTTAAGTATTTAGAAAGAGAGGTGTACCTTTTCAGATACACCTCCCTTCATAAAAATATTGTTTGTGAAAAACTAAATTATACCTGATAATTTATTTTCCTTGTTCCAAGGTCAAAGTCTTGGTAGGCTGGTCGCAAACCTCGGTAGGACCCCAGTACTGGATAGG
>CAYOKO010000202.1:0-2316 GCA_964404555.1 uncultured Bacteroidaceae bacterium
CGATACCGAAGTTCCAGGACTTGGTGGTCTCCCACTTCAAGTTGCTGTTGTATGCCTCCGGTCGATAGGTGGCTATGGCATTGCCACCCAGCATATAGTAAGCACCACTCTGGCTCACGGTGTAGAGCGGCATATAGCTATAGTTGGCTATACCGTCCTGCTGACCGGTGATACCGTAGCTGGCACGTACCTTCAGGGTGCTGAAGGTGGGCTTGAGTGACTGGAAGAACTCCTCCTCGGAGGCTCTCCATGCCAAAGCTATAGAGGGGAAGGTACCCCAACGGTTGTTCTTAGCGAATCTGGAGGAACCATCTCTACGCATACTGGCACTCAACAGATAGCGAGAATCGTAGGAGTAGTTGATGCGTCCGTAGTATGAGAGGAGGGTATGGCGCTGGTCGTCGGCAGCCGATGCTGCTTGTTGCTCGGCGGGTTCCATATCGTTCCACTCGGTGTATGCCGCATTGGTGTACTTCCAGAACTGGTAATCATAACCTGCCGTTACGTCGATGTTGCTCTTTATCTCCTCGAGGTACTTATTATAATTAAGGTAGAAGGTGAAGAGCTTATTGGTATTGCGCTGCGGTCCGTAGCTATAGTTGCGACCTCCCGTGCTGTAGTACTGATAAGCCTCGCGAGATACATAGATGTCGCCGGAGCCTTTGGACCAGTCGTAACCCAACGTCATGTGGGCGTGCAGTTCGGGGAGGAAGTGCATACTGTAGTCGGCATCCAAGCTACCTATGAAGCGGTAGACATCGCTCGTGGAACTATAGTTCTTGAGCAGTCCCACCGGGTTGCCCGTAGCGCCGGTGATAGGTACGCCGTTGGCATCGGCTGCCTCGTAGTACCCCAGGAAGGCATCCGTACCGGAGTAGACCGGTGAGCATGGGTTGTGGGTTGCACCGCCCCAGATGGCACTGGTGTTGGCAAAGGTGTTATCGCTATACGTCTCCTTGGCATTGAGTTTCAGCTTCAAGTGGTCGTCGAAGAAGGAGGGTGCCAGGTTCAAGCTACCGGTATAGCGTGTTACGTTGTCTGTCTTCAAGATACCGTCTTGGTTGCTGTATCCTAGAGATACACGATACGGCAGGAATTTGCTTATCTTGCCGGCGATGCTCAGGTTATTGTCGGTGCTGAAGGCGGTCTTGTATATCTCCTTGTTCCAGTCTGTGTTGACATCGTCGTTGAGGAGTGATTTCTGTCGGTCGGTGCCGTTCTCGGTTACCAGGTTGTACATCTCGTCGCGCGAAATCATATCTGCCGTCTTCGTCTTGGTCTGGAAGGCGTTGGTCGTAGAGAAGCTTATTCTTGGTTTGTTGCTCTCCGTACCCTTCTTGGTAGTGATGATGATGACACCGTTGGAGGCACGCGATCCGTAGATGGCGGTAGAGGATGCGTCCTTGAGGACGGAGATGCTCTCTATGTCGTTGGGGTTGATGAGACTCAGGAAGTTACCGCTTCCGCTCACGGAGCCACCCACTTCCATAGGAACACCGTCGAGCACTATCAGCGGGTCGTTGGATGCGTTCAAGGAAGCACCGCCACGAATGCGTATAGTGCTACCGGCAGAGGGGGAACCGCCGCTGTTCACAATCTGCACACCGCTCACCTTACCGTTGATAAGTTGTTCGGGTGAGGTGATAACGCCTTGATTAAAGTCCTTGCTGCTCACGTTGCTCACGGCACCGGTAAGGTCGCTCTTGCGCTGCACTCCGTAGCCCACGACTACGGTTTCCTGCATTAGGTTTTCATCGGGTGTCAGCTTCACCACGATTTTGCCTGTGGGAGTAACTTTTACGGTTTTCGTACCGTAGCCCACATAGGATACGGTAAGCTGTGTCACCTTGTCGGAGACGTTCAACTGGAAGTTACCGTCGTAATCGGTGGTTGTACCTTGTGAGGTGCCCACCCCCATGATGGTAGCACCGATAAGGGTTTGCCCCGTTTCGTCCACCACCTTTCCGGTGACGGTTTTTGAGTTCTGTGCCATCATTGCACTCGGGAAGAGTGCCAACAGCACGGCCATACGCCACCAACGCATGGTCTTTCTTTCATGATAGATGTTCATATAACACAATAAATTAATTAGTTCCACGGTCACAGCCCCATACAAACGGCATAGTCATCGTTAAGGTTAGTATGTTCGTTTTTGTGGCATAACTCAACTCTTAGGAGTCGGTTGCAAATATATACGATTTTATTTCGGTTGCAAAGGAAAAAGCAAAAAACTTTCGAAAAAAGATGAAAATTGCTTCTTTTTGTCGTTTTACAACCTGCTTTTATAGAAAATTTTTCCGGAAAACCCACCTCAAA
>CAYOKO010000203.1:0-2274 GCA_964404555.1 uncultured Bacteroidaceae bacterium
ACACTTGGAGCGGTGATGGCTTTGCTTACGATACTTCTGCAGGCGACGCTGAGATCTACAACAAGGCATACAATACATACCAGACCATCAAGAACGTTCCGAACGGAACATACGAGTTGGAGGTTGTAGGTTTCTATCGTGAGGGAACCAACGCACAGGCTGTTGAGCTTTACATCAACGGAACCGAGAACACCGAGGCATGGGCAGCAGCTTATATCAACGGCGAGTTCGTTAAGTTGCCGTCTATCGTTAGCGGTGCCGTTAACTTGGGCGAGATTTACGCTGACGAGGAGTCTGCTACAGACAACGGTGGTACTTATTCCGGTACTCAGATTATCGGTAGCGATGGCAAGTACTACTTCATCCCGAACTCAATGTCAGCTGCAGGTACTTACTTCTTGAACGATGGTTACAAGCCTGTTACTGTACGTGCCGTTGTTACGGACAATACTTTGACCGTAGGTGTTATGAAGAATTCTACCAAGTCTACCGACTGGACCATCCTCGACTATATGCATCTGACGTACATCAGCGCTGACACTACCGGTCAGGGTACTGGTGAGGAAGGCGTAGGTATTGAGTCTGTAGAGTCTGCAAAGAACGCTCCTATCTCAATCTTCGACTTGAATGGTCGTCGCGTAAACAAGGCTCAGAAGGGCATTTACGTAATCGATGGCAACAAGGTTTTGGTTAAGTAATTAACTCGATACTCTTTTTCATAGAGGCGTCCTTCCCGCAAGGGGAGGGCGCCTCATTTGATTATTACTCCGCCAAGAACCTTTTCCTCCCGAAAAATTTGTTTTTTGCGGAAAGAAGTTGTACATTTGCAGGCATAAGCATTTTAGGACGGTAATATGGAGGCAAAGAAAATAAAATATCCCGTAGGGTATCAGGACTTTCGAGACATACGCGAAGGCAACTTCCTGTATGTAGACAAAACCGAGTTGATATACAACTTGGTGGATGAGTCTAAGTATGTCTTTCTGAGTAGACCACGTCGCTTCGGAAAAACACTCCTCACGAGTACCCTGCACTATTACCTCTCCGGATGCAAAGAACTATTCGAAGGTTTAGCTATAGAAACACTGGAGAAAGATTGGATTCAGTACCCCGTGCTACACTTTGACCTGGGACGAGTAAAGGAGTTCACCGTAGATAGATTGCGTTTGGCATTAAGCGATATGCTCAATGCCAATGAAGAACCTTACGGTATCACCACATCCGGTAGCCCCGGACGTCGATTAGACCTACTTATTTCCGGAATCTATCGTCAAACAGGACGAAAGGTAGTACTCCTCTTCGACGAATACGATGCCCCCATTATGGATGTTCTGCACCAGTCCGAGAAACTTCCGGAGGTGCGTAAAGTAATGCGTGAGTTCTTCGCCCCGCTAAAGGCGAACGACAGCAAATTGAAGTTCGTCTTCATCACCGGTGTCTCTACCTTCTCGCAAATGGGGATATTCAGCGAGTTGAACAATCTGAAAAAAATCACCGATGATGATAAGTACGCCGCTATTTGTGGTATTACAGAGAAAGAGCTGAAGGCAAATTTCAAGCAAGGTATTAAGAACCTGGCCAAGAATGAAGGGTGTACACAAAAGGAGATGTTGGCAACATTGAAGGATAAATACGATGGCTATCACTTCTCCGAATCACTCGTAGATATCTATAATCCTTTTAGCTTGCTCAGCGCTTTCGACAGGAACAGGCTGGGCGACTATTGGTTCGACTCGGGAACATCGTCAACGCTTGTTCAAGCCTTTAAACAATATGTAGGAGATTTCCAGCAAGAGCTGAACCAAATAGACGAAAAAACCTGGATGAGTAAAACGCAGTTTATTCGCTCTCTGGAAGATCATGCGAGCATCATTCCATTGTTGTATCAGTCGGGCTACCTTACTATAAAGGAATACGACCAAAAGCAAAGACTGTTCCTGTTGGATTATCCCAATGGCGAGGTGCGTGTGGGATTGCTCCGTAATCTACTCCCTCTCTATTCCAATGCCAACGTCAACGATACAGCCAATGCCGCTTCGCGCGCATCAAGAGCTTTGCGCGAAGGAAATATCGATGTTGCCATGGAGAATCTTCGCTCATTGCTCAAGAGCATCCCTTACGGCAAGAATGAACCGAAAGTACTGCAAAGTGTAGAGGATACGGAGGACATTACAAAATAGAGAAGTCCAGCATTTCAAATAATTTATGCGCCCATTGAGAAAAAAAGAAGCAGATAGTTTTTCTATTTGCATGGAAATGCGTATATTTACACGC
>CAYOKO010000204.1:0-2250 GCA_964404555.1 uncultured Bacteroidaceae bacterium
ACAAGAAGCGAGGTTTCCGCACCGTAGGCTATCACTTCTACATCCGCAAGGACGGCACCGTCACCAAGCACCGAGGACTTCTGGAAGTAGGTGCCCACTGCAAGCCCTACAATCGTTGCAGCATAGGCATCTGTTACGAAGGTGGCCTAGACAAGGACGGCAACCCCGCCGACACCCGCACTGCAGCGCAAACGGAGCAGATTCAGCTTCTCTTCATGCGTCTGCACAAGCTCTTCCCCGCTGCCCACATCTGCGGTCATCGTGACCTACCGGGCACCACCCCCAAGGCGTGTCCTTGCCTTGATACCGCAGCGGTATTCGGGTTTATTGAATAATCTGTAGTGTGTACTCCCTCTGCGTGGATGATTCATCCGGCGCAGGGGGAGATTTGGTACATCTTACATATAGGCATCGGTAAGAACTTTGTCGTGAAGACGGAAGATAATACGTATTTCTTTTGATAAAAGATAAGAATAATTTGCAAAATTCCAAATCTCATTGTATCTTTGCAGGAGAAAATGAAAATGACATACAGATGATGGAACAGGAACCTTTATATCCGGTAGGAGTGCAGAGCTTTGAGAAGATACGTCTCTCGGGTGCAGTGTATGTAGATAAGACCGAACTTATCTATAAGTTGACGCATAGGTATGAGATGGTATTCATGAGCCGACCGCGACGCTTTGGTAAGTCACTCTTAGTGGATACCATGGCGTGTTATTTCGATGCCCAGAAGGAACTCTTTACGGGACTTGCTATAGAGCGGTTGGAGACGGAATGGACGAAGCATCCTGTGATTCGTTTCAATTTTGGCGACGTAAAAGGGTTCGATATGTACGAACTGAAACGCTCTATCGAACGACAGTTGGAAAGACAAGAAATGATTTATGGTGTAAATCCTTTAGATACGACCCCTGCATCACGTTTTAGCGGACTTATTGAGCGTGCCTACGAACAAACCGGACAGCAAGTTGTAATTCTGATAGACGAATACGATGCTCCCCTATTGGAGGTGCTCATGATGCCGGAACAACTGGATGAAGTTCGGAGCTATATGCGTAATTTCTATTCTAGGATTAAGACAAACTCTCAGTACATTCGTTTTGCCTTCATGACCGGTATATCTACTTTCTCGCAGTTGGGTATGTTCAGTGAGTTGAACAACCTTAGAAATATCACGAATGATAATGAATATGCTTCCCTTTGCGGTATTACACTCCCGGAACTGAAGGACAACTTTGAGTACGGTATTCGTAAGTTTGCCGAGAAGGAAGGTTGTACCTTCGATGAGATGGTGGAAAGACTTCGTGAACAGTACGATGGATACCACTTTACAGACGCTATGGTGGATGTTTTCAATCCATATAGTCTGCTGAATGCTTTCGCCGATTGTAAGTTGAATAGCTATTGGTTCCAAACGGGGACGCCTGCGTTTGTTATTAATATGCTGAAGGCTCACAAGGGGGAGTGGCAGTTCGATATAGAGAGTATAGATGGAACAAAATCTATGGCTCTGAGTCGTTTTAATACTCCCTTGGAACAGGCAACGGAACCTTTTCCGTTCTTGTATCAAGCAGGGTATTTAACTATAAAGGAATGTACGGAAAACAATAAATATGTGTTGGGCGTTCCCAATACGGAGGTTCGTTTAGGGTTGCTTCACAACCTCATTCCTCTCTATTCCGCCATGAATCCGGCAGATGTTCTGGATGTGTCTATGGATATATCATCGGCTTTTGGCAGGGGGGATTATGACACGGCTCTGGGTTATATCCGTTCTTTCTTGGCAGAGATTCCCGTGATGCAGGGCGAAGAGGCTTCGTTAAAGGACATAAGGGGACGTGAGGCGTACTATCACAAGCAGCTGTTTATCATCTTCCGTATGTTACATTATGATGCGTGGGCAGAGGTTCAGCAGGCGGTGGGCAGACCGGACATCATTGTGAAAACTCGTAAGTACATCTATATTATAGAGGTGAAGTTCGACTCTACTCCGCAGGTGGCGCTCCGGCAGATAGAAGAAAAACAGTATGCCGTTCCGTTTGCTACGGATGGTAGGGAAATCGTAAAGCTTGGCATAAACTTCTCCTCCGAAACACGTACCATCGATGCGTGGGAGAGGGGAATGTAAAAGCCTTCGACACATAGATTGTAGCTGCTCATGATTTGCTATTACCCCGCCAATTTACATCATAATCTTCTTCTTCAGATTCTACTGAATTTTCATAACTAATTGATAATCACCACACA
>CAYOKO010000205.1:0-2223 GCA_964404555.1 uncultured Bacteroidaceae bacterium
ACGGTTCCGAGTCCGTTTTCGCCTCGTCCGGTTTTTAGGGCGTTGGTGAAGATTCGTTCGGCGTTGTTGTAATCGTACTTGGGGCAGACGGCACAGAGTCTGTGGAAATATACACGTCCCGCCTCGCCTACGGAATTGGCAATGCCAAAGGCGATGTCGGCGTATTGGTAGAAGTAGGGGGCGATGTCCGTGCCCGATGCTTCTACCAGAATGCAGAGGCGCTCCAGCGCCTCCACGTCTGATATTTTGTTCATGATTTCTTTTGCTTTAATAATAAAATCGTTGCTTACTTCTTCTATACCTCATCGCTTTCACGATACTTGGCATCGGCATCGTGGCACAACAGGCACAGGCGTGAAATATCCTTTCCGCTGCGGTCTGCCTTGACCCCATGGAACGCCTCGATGTAGAACCACGCACGTTCCAGATAGTCGCGGTATTGTCGCTCAAAGGGAGTGTACACGGCGAGATCATACGGCAGGAACAACTTCACCCCACGTCCGCTGGGCGACACAAACGCCAGTCGGGCTTGCAGAAATAGGTCGGCAAAGAGTCTGTCACGCAGTTCCACCGCAGCCTCGTGGGAGTCCAGTCCATCGTAGTCTATGACCAACAGTCCGGTAGGGTACACCAGCCCCGAGGTTTTCGCCTCCCGAAACACCCCGGCGGGGGTTACGGAGGGGAGCATGGTGAGTTTGCCACGCTTGTACTGTTCCATGTTTGTTGCCTCGTAGGCAGCACGCACCGTAGCGGTTGCTTCGCGCAGCTGCTCGTTGGTGGTGATGTACTTGTGGATGTCGCATAAATCCACTTCGCCGCTCGGCTTCTTATTGGTGATAGGAGCCGAGAAGTAGCTGAGTAAATGTCTCATACTTACTTTACTTCTTTAATTTGTAATTAATAAAATCTTTTACTTTGCTTTCGCCGGCGAAGCGGTTGCAAAGGTAGGGTAAAGAATTGAATTGACCAAATGGGGCTTTTGAAGAGCTAAAATACGTTTCGTGGTATCGAGAATACATCGCAACGTATTCTTGATACCATAAAGTTTGCGTTTTTATGAAAAGTCTGTAAATTTGTCGTGGTTTTGGTACTTGCCTACGTAGTGAGAATACCACGACCGAATAATGGATAAGAGGCAGAAAATGTCTCAAAAAGACTCACTTTTAACATTCATTGTGAAAAAGACAGAGGATAATAATGTAAATGGGGGCAAAAAAGGAGCTCTAGAATCGGTTTCCCCCCTGCCGCAGCGCAATGACCATCCCGAGGGAGATATCCCACAGGAAGAGCTTGAAGAAGATAAACCGTTACAAGATGCTACCGTGCAGGAACCGGATAAGAATACTGCACAGATGAAGGCCATTCTTTTGCTCGAAGGTCGTGTTCGTTCTATTGAGCGTTTCATGAACAAGTTTTTTGGTCAGGGTATCTTATCTGAGTTTTTCGGGAATACGCAGTTTCCTCCTTTCGGGGCACTGGATGCACGCAGTGCGTTGGTGTTCCCCAAGGAGAAGCAGGAGTGCTTCCTGAGGTGTTGGTTTACACTTTATGCCGATGTACGAAATGCGGAGAAGCTAGATTGCTTCTTTGCAAAACTACGTGTGTGTCGGAGCGAGGATGAAATTGTTGGTGAAATAAAGAGACTGGTGGAGGATTTTTCAAATCTCCGGAAGAATAAGTTCCTGCGTAGTCAAGAGGGTATAGAAAATCTCTGTTCTTTGTTGGACAATCCGTTTGTTCCGCCCCGAAACACCAAAAACCTTAGTCGAAGAGTGACAAATAATATAAAGGACTCGGAGAGAGGATGAATTGAGGGTCGAGAGGGAACTCCTTGGAACAAGGAATATCTAATGTCGTAGGTGTACTTCTTTATGTATGAGAGGAATACCTATGGATAACTTATTGTGCTTTAATGATTTACGTAAAGTACCAAGAATTTCCCTCTTTTTAACCGATTAATGATTGTACAAAAAAAACGAACTAAGTAGACCAAATATGGAGCACCTTTTGGGGTAAGGCTGCCGGAGTAAACCTTAAATTGACCCCTGCTTGTGTGATCAACGGGATATTATTCCATTGAAGGAATCTAGGAAGTAGGTGTTGCTCCTCTAAGTGTCTTCCGGTACTTTTTTGAAAAAAGATGAGAAAATGGAAAAAAATCCTTGCAAAAGTCCAAATCTCATTGTATCTTTGCAGGAGAAAATAGTAATAGAAGTACAGATG
>CAYOKO010000206.1:0-2201 GCA_964404555.1 uncultured Bacteroidaceae bacterium
GCTGGTTCTTATCTATCTGGTAGTTCAAACCTGCTTTCGGGTTTACGAAGTCGAATACATCTCGTCCCCAAACACCACTAGCGGTAGACGTTCCAGTCCAGTAGTCAGCAGGATCCTCCAATCGATAAATGACCTGACGATATTGCAAATCAGCATAAACACTTAATCCACGAACGAATTCCCACTCTGCTTTACCATACATATTGTAATCGGTTTTATTTGCAGTATTATCATAATATTTCCAGCCCGGGGCAAAGCTGCTAGGAGCATTCTTTGCCCAATTTACCAGTCCGTAGTGTCTACCTTCATACGTATTCCACCCCAAACCCAGTGTTGCCTTTAAGTTCTTGCGATTGTTATAGTTGGCCGATGCCACAAGTCCGTAGAAGTCGTTATCCATCTTCTTCTGGCGAATCAAATCGGACTTCAACTTAACGTCGCTCAGTCCATAGTCCACGTAGTTCTTGTTCACCTTGTACTCCTCATAGTAACCGTTACCCTTGGTGTAGTGAAGTCCGGTGTTCAAGCTCCAGTTGCGAGAGAGATACTGGTCCCAAATCAACTGATAGTTCTGCTGATGGTAGTTGTCGGTTTGCTTGTCGTAGTAGTGAACATTGCCCTGCTCATCGTAGTACTCACCGCAGGAGTTGTAGCGACGACCGTAAAGGCTCTGCTCATACTTAGATGCATAGTTCCAAGCATGATACGTCTCCTCTATTCCGTTGAAGGTAACAAACTTCACCACCGTATTGTCCGAGAAGTATCCCGCCTGCAAGAAGTAAGAATTCAGCTGTGTGTGTGCTCTATCCAAGTAGCCGTGAGAGCCTATGTGCGACAGACGTCCCTGCACGCCCCAGTGACCGCCCAGCAGACCGGTACCGAAGCGCACCGTCTCCTTATTGGAATAGTAGCTACCTGCGCTCACATCTACGCCCACATACGGAGTGAGACCTATAGGTTCCGTCTGCATATTGATGGTAGCACCGAAGGCACCCGATCCGTTGGTAGACGTTCCCACACCGCGCTGTATCTGCACACTCTGCAAGCTAGAGGCAAAGTCGCCCATATTCACAAAGTACACCTGTGCCGACTCGGCATCATTCATAGGGATACCGTTGGCAGTGATGTTGATACGTGAAGGATCGATACCACGCACACGGATAGAGGTATATCCTATTCCGTTTCCGGCATCGCTAGTCACCGTAACAGCGGGTGTAAGAGAGAGGATTTGTGGAATATCCTGACCGTAATTCAACTGCGAAATCATCGCCTTGTCAATCTCCGTATGCGCCACCGGAGTACGCTTTCCGGCACGTGTAGAGGTCACTTCTACGTTCTGCAGTTCAATGGTTCGCAACAAGCTATCGTTTTGTTCGACAGCATAAATAGGTACTACACAAACGAGTGTAGCAGCCATAAGTCCATTTTTCTTCATTTAGACTTTTTCTTATAGTTCTTAAAAAAGGAGTACCGTCCCTGTATCGGCATTATCCGTATCAGGTAATATGGGTATAATCTCAGCCGTGCGCCTAGCACAGCACCCCTTAGTCTCCATTTTGAAGACCGGGTGCAAAGGTACTACTTTTTACGGATATTCACAAGAAAAAGCAATCCTTTTTTAAGTTATCCTCTCTCCCACGCATCAATGGTGCGTGTTTCGGAGGAGAAGTTTATGCCAAGTTTAATGATTTCTCTGCCATCCATTGCATACGGAACAGCATACTGCTTTTCTTCTATCTGCCGGAGTGCCACCTGCGGAGTGGAATCGAACTTCACCTCTATAATGTAGATGTACTTACGAGTTCTCACAACAATATCCGGTCTGCCCACAGCCTGCTGCACCTCTGCCCACGCATCATAGTGCAACATACGGAAGATGATAAACAGCTGCTTGTGGTAATACGCCTCACGTGCCCGGATATCCTTTAACGAAGCCTCCTCGCCCTGCATTACGGGAATTTCTGCCAAGAAGGAGCGGATATACCCTAGAGCCTTGTCGTAATCCCCCTTGCCAAAAGCCGATGATATATCCATAGACACATCCAGCGCATCTGCCGGGTTCATAGCGGAATAGAGTGGAATGAGGTTGTGAAGCAACCCCAAACGAACTTCCGTATTGGGAACGCCCAACACATATTTATTGTTATCCGTGCACTCCTTTATGGTTAGATACCCCGCCTGATACAAGAACGGAAAGGGTT
>CAYOKO010000207.1:0-2167 GCA_964404555.1 uncultured Bacteroidaceae bacterium
GTAGACTATACCGAGACGGCCGAGGAGTTGAGCATCGGCACACCGACGCTCTTCAACGGCGTAGTATGGGCCGACCGCAACATCGGCGCTACGTCGGCAACCTATAACAACATTGAGGAATGGGAAGAAATGCGAGGCTACTATTATCAGCCGGGGCGTAACATCCCGTACAAGGTGTATCCGGTCGCAGGGAACATACACACCAAGACTTGTGACGGAACCGATGGAAGTACAAAAGGATATCAGTGGGTACAAAGTACGGGGGATGTGGGTAATAGCACTCAAGCGCTTCAAAAAATAGGGCAATACCTCTATCCCTACCTGCCTAATCTATTCGATTTGATACCGAAGACATGGAGTTACGGCTGTTTTTCCCTGCGTAATGGAACAACAGCCTTTCAGTTCCGACAATACGGCAATACCGATCCGCTAACAAACACTGTTACAAGTTATTATGATGCCGAAAAGAATAAACTTTCAGGCAACGATAATAAGCCTGAAAACAGAGTGTTTATCACTTCTAACAACTATGCCAATGGGAAGAAATATCTGTATTTAACTCTGCCACAAACCATTGAACTTCCGGATGATGAATCAGCCCGAAAGGAATACTTGGAACAGTTTCAATATATTGGCAATACCTCCTCCTCTACCAACTGGATTGCAGCAGTTTCCGGACTTTGGGCGGACGCCTCAACCCAAACTTCACCATGTCCACCCGGTTGGCGTATTCCTACGGATGAGGAATGGAAGGGTATTTTCCCGCCCACCACAAAAGTGGGGGATATTACCTATCAAATGACAAACCACACAGATACTACCCTATATAGTTGGTTCGAATCCAACTCATCCGATCCACGTTCCGGATACACTTCTCAATACTATTGCTACTGTAAATATGGACTGCAAAGAGATCCTACCCAACATTGTGGAGATTTGTATATCATAAAGAAAGTAGGACAAAGTTCGGCATACGGGCTCCGAATCACCGTGGACGATACCACTCTTGTTGCAGGAAGCAACACGTTAAAGCCGGACTCTGCCGGTCTTGCGGCTCGATCGGTCGTCGTCATTGATCGTTATACGCTTTCAGTCCCGGCGAAGGCAAGCATGAGCATAAACAATCCCCCCCAAAAAGAAGAGGAATCCGGATTGTACTACACGTTGTCCGGAGGCGATACAATCTACTGGTACCCGGTGGAACAGCTTAAGTTGCCGGTATGCGGCGTGGCGCATTATTTATATTTGACCTTAATTTGGAGTGGAACCGAGGCCCAATATGCTACCGCTGAAGGGCATACGGTCCGCATAAAAGTAGGAGGTGGGACTGCCAATCGGTATCTTTATTTGGACACAGGGACAAGAACCGCCGGCCTCAGCATCCGCCCCGTGCGTGATGCTGAATCCTCTTGGTAAAAAGAGACAACAACATAAGACTATGAAGATATGAGAACGATAAATACCCGTAGATGGCTTTCCTTAATCACTTTGGGGCTCGCCACGCTCTGTGCCTCGTGCTCTGATGAGGCGCGCTACACAACCCCTGATGAGGAGACGCCACACAGCATCACCCTCCACCTAAATTGCAATATGGGGGACAGCAGTGCCTCCCTAACGACCCGCACGGCCTCGGCACACAGTCCCTTTTATGAGAACGTCATTACGTCGCTGTTTGCCCTTCACTTCGATGCGGCAGATGTGTGCCTCAACTGCACCGACTACACCGAGGTGTCAGGCTACCTGACGGCGACCTCTTACGAGATAAACATCGCGAACGCGGTGACCGATGAGAACAACGTCATCTACGTCTTCTGCAATTTCCCTCGCGAGGTCTATGACGAAATCAAAGGGGAGTATCAGAACTGGACCATAAAGGAGTTTAAGGAGAAGAGATTCAGCCTGGAATCCTTGAAGAACCCTACGGGTGAGAACTCCACCTTCCTCCCCGCCTATGGTATCTATAGAGGAGCAATTAAGGATGGCGACCGATTGAATATCCTTCTGAGCCGCTACGTGGCCAGTTTCACGCTCGAACTCCTAACGGCCAACAGCAGCACTACCTTTTCCAATGTAAAGCTCGGCCTAATCAATGCGCCGAAATATCTGCATTACATAGCGGCCGATAACGCCGAGGAGTATCCTACGCTCACACAAGACGACGTCTTTT
>CAYOKO010000208.1:0-2108 GCA_964404555.1 uncultured Bacteroidaceae bacterium
GGTTCCAACATTGCCTCGGAGATAGGAACCATGCGGGTTACGCAGCAGATTGATGCGTTGGAGATTATGGGTGTCAATCCGGCAAGCTTCCTCATCCTGCCCAAGATTACGGGACTGGTTACTATGATGCCCTTCTTGTGTGCCTTTAGTATCGTAGCAGGTATCGGGGGTGCGTATGCGACGGCGTATATAGGACACATCATTACGGCAGACGACCTGACGTACGGTCTCCAACACGCATTCAACGAATGGTATGTATGGATGACCATTATCAAGTCGCTGTTCTTTGCCTTCATCATCTCCAGCGTCTCCTCCTACTACGGCTACACGGTAGAGGGTGGCTCCTTCGATGTAGGTAAGTCCAGCACCAATGCGGTGGTTACCAGCAGCATCCTTATTTTGTTTTCCGATATGTTTCTCACCAAACTGCTTTCATAGATGATTGAGCTTAAACAATTATATAAGTCCTTCGAGGACAAGGAGGTGCTCAAGGGCATCTCTACGGTATTTGAAGATGGTAAGACCAACCTGATTATCGGTCAGAGCGGTTCGGGTAAGACGGTGCTCATGAAGTGTATCGTGGGTCTGTTCGAACCTACCTCCGGCAATGTGCTGTACGACGGGCGCGACTTCTGCGCCATGAACAAGCGAGAGAAGACGATGCTCCGACGCGAGATGGGCATGATTTTCCAGAGTGCGGCTCTCTTCGATTCCATGTCGGTTCTGGACAATGTAATGTTCCCGCTGGATATGTTTTCCACCGATAGTTATAAGGAACGCGTGCGACGGGCGCACTTCTGCCTGGAACACGTCAACCTGTTCGATGCCGACAACAAGTTTCCCGGAGAGATAAGCGGTGGTATGCAGAAGCGCGTAGCAATAGCGCGTGCCATAGCCTTGAACCCCAAGTACCTGTTCTGCGACGAGCCAAACTCGGGTCTGGATCCCAAGACATCCATTGTAATCGATGAGCTGATACACAACATCACGCAAGAGTTCAATATGACCACCATCATCAACACGCACGACATGAACTCCGTAATGGGCATCGGCGAGAACATCGTCTTTATCTATAAAGGAAACAAGGAGTGGCAAGGTAATAAGGATGAAATCATCAACGCCACCAACGAACGACTCAACAGTTTCATCTTTGCCTCCGACCTCTTCAAGAAGGTCAAGGAAGCGGAAGAAACCAAATAGCCCCCCCTAAAGACAGAAAAGACTAGCGCAAGCGCCAGTCTTTTCCGTCATATACCATAGGAATTAATATCTCTTCTTTTCCTCCGTCTTTATAAAGCACCTCCATAAAGACATCGGCATAACTGCCATAAATAGTATCGTGCAGCACGGTCACACTTTCCCAACCGCCCTTATTCTGCACCTCCTCACTCTCCATGTGCTGTTTGTACAAATCAATCAGTTCACTTCTATACTCGGCAGGGTACTCCTTTATATTAAACAATCCATCTACATATTTCTCGTACTCCCCACGCAGCAGATACCCGGCATACAACGATGCCGACTCGCGGAGCACATCCGACTCACAGCGAGTGGGTTTACACCCCAACCACACGCCAAGGAGCAGGAAACAAGCAAGAATCGGAAAGAAACGCTTCTTCATACCTACTTCTGACGGATATAGATATTCACCGGTGTACCCGTGAGATCCCAACGCTCGCGAATCTTATTCTCCAAGAATCTGCGATAAGGCTCACGCACATACTGGGGCAGATTAGCGTAGAACACAAACGAAGGAATCTGCGTACCCGGCAACTGCATACAGTACTTAATCTTAATGTACTTACCCTTAATGGAGGGGGGTGGATAAGCCTCAATCAACGGGAGCATCTCCTCGTTCAACTTAGAGGTAGAAATTCTGCGTGTACGGTTGTCGTACACCTCCTTAGCCAGTTCCAACACCTTAAATATACGTTGTTTGGTAAGTGCCGAAGCAAACACAATGGGGAAATCCACGAACGGAGCCATTCGGCTACGAATAGCCTCCTCGAAAGTCTTCATCACCTTGGTATCCTTGTTCTCCACCAAGTCCCACTTGTTCACCACAACCACCATACCCTTATGGTTCTTCTGTATCAACTGGAAGATGT
>CAYOKO010000209.1:0-2099 GCA_964404555.1 uncultured Bacteroidaceae bacterium
TACGAACCTCCCCATTGGGAACGCCCAATATATACTTATCGCCCGTCCCCGGATATGCCTTTATCGTCAAGTAACCTGCCTGATACAGGAACGGAAGCGGCTTTGTTGCCTGCTCCAACGGGGTACTGAATTCCGAAAGATTGGCAGGAGGTAGAGCATCAATATCGTCTATACTGAATTTCCACTCCCCTTTATGTGCCTTCAGCATATTAATAGCAAACGTTGGCGTACCCGTTTGGAACCAATAGCTGTTCAGCTCACAACTACGAAAAGCATTCAATAGGCTAAACGGATTAAAAATATCCACCATACCTTTGGTAAAGTGATATCCGTCGTACTGCTCACGGAGTTTATCTACCATTTCGTCGGAAGTACAACCCATTTTCTCGGCAAACTTACGGATGCCATACCCGAAATTGTCCTTCAGTTCCGGGAGTGTAATACCACATATGGAAGCAAAATCATTATCATTCGTTATATTCACCAAGTTGTTCAGCTCGCTAAACATACCCAGCTGCGAAAAAGTAGATATACCGGTCATGAAAGCGAAATGAATGTACTCATCGGCATATTTAATCTGCGAGTAGAAGTTACGCATTGCTCCACGAACCTCTGCCAACTGTTCCGATTCCGTCAACACCTCCAGCAATGGAGCATCGTACTCATCTATCAAGACCACAACCTTCTGTCCCGTTTGTTTGTAGGCACTCTGAATCAAACCGAAAAAACGATCACCGGAAGTCACATCCTCCGGATCTCTTCCATATATTGCCTCGTATCCCGCCAACTGTCTACTTATTTTACGCATCAATCCGGACATATCATATCCCTTCACGTTACCGAAATCGAAGCGCAATACAGGAAACTTCGTCCACTCCTTCTCAAGTCGTTCCATAGCCAGTCCCGTAAAGAGTTCTCGGCGACCCTGAAAATAGCATTCCAGTGTTCGGGTAAGAAGTGTCTTGCCAAAACGTCGCGGTCGACTCAAAAAGGTAAATTTTGCGTCACCATGTGTCAACTTGTAGATAAGCTCGGTCTTATCTACGTACAAAAAATTGCCTTCCCGTATCTCCGAAAAGACTTGCATCCCCAACGGGTATCTTGGTCTCACGTCCGCCATCTGCATTCCTATTTTTATTTTTCTCCCGCAAAGATACACTTTCTTTTTGCAAAATGCAAATCTCCAACAGAAAAAGTATTACTTATTGCAAAGCACTAGTTCCTACTCATCTCATTAAGAGTCACTTTGGCAACTATTGTGAATTATCTCACAATAGCCGCCTTGATACTGTCAACGATGTAACGCACATCCTCATCCGTAACATACGGACCCGCCGGCAGACACAGTCCCACGGCAAAGAGAGATTCGCTCACACCGTTTACATACGCCGGATTGCCCGCATATACCGGTTGCTTGTGCATAGGTTTCCACAATGGACGCGCCTCCACATTCGCCTTGTCCAGTGCCAGACGCATAGCCTCAACATTGGCATTCGGCTCGCAATCCGTGTGCAACGTACCCGCTTGGTGCGTCACACCCGCAGCACCACCCACGGCACCGGTGATAGCCACCTCATAAGCATGATCCTGTCCCACCACCTTCAGTTGCGGATCCAGTGTCACGGTGCAAAGCCAGAAATTGGAATCGTACCGCTCCGAAGGGTTCTCGTGCAGAGTTACCCCCTCCACATCCTTAAGCAACTCACGATACAAAGCCTGGATGTGCTTATGGTGTGCTATGTGATCATTGGCTATCGTCATCTGACCGCGACCAATACCAGCACAGATATTAGACATACGATAGTTGTAACCTATGTCCGTATGCTGATAATAAGGATACGCCTCACGAGCCTGCGTCGCAAAGTACATGATTTCCGCCTTGGAAGCGGAATCTTGGCAGACGAGCGCACCACCGCCGGAAGTGGTAATCATCTTATTACCATTAAAGCTCAGCACGCCAAACCTACCAAAGGTGCCCAGCACCTGCCCATCGTATCGAGAGCCAAACCCCTCGGCAGCATCCTCAATCACCGGAATGCCGTAACGATTTGCAATCTCCATAATGCGGTCAGCCTGATACGGCATACCATAGAGAGCCA
>CAYOKO010000210.1:0-2079 GCA_964404555.1 uncultured Bacteroidaceae bacterium
GCACCAAGCGGCAGCGTCTCTACACACGTCTTTACTACTTGAGAAATACCGCAGAGTCTTATACCAGTTTCGAGGTGAAATTACCTGTCACCTACGAGCGGGGAAATCAGCGTTACTTGCGTGGAGAGGTTGATACCCTTGTGCGAAGAAACGAAACGATGTTCGACCCCTCTATCACGTACGCTCGCTATATCTACAAGCGCAATATCAACTTTAATGCATCGCTCCGGTCGGAAACTACCTTGCCGAATATCGTGAATAGGGTGGGGTACACCAGTTATTACGATCCGCTCAATACCACGATAGGCAATCCTCTTCTAAAGCCGCAGCACAATTATAAGGGAACGGCATACTATGTGAAGAGTTGGCCGAAATGGGAACAGACGCTTTACACCTATCTCGAGGCTTCCGTTACGGAGGGTAAGATACAGTCGTCGGTAAGTTACGACCGTAACACGGGCGTTTACAGTCGTTTGGATGAGAACATAAACGGCAACTGGAACACGCTTCTCGGGTTGATGTTCAATCGTGCCATAGACAAAATGCATCGTTGGCATGTGGAAAATACGTTGTGGCTGACGTATGCAAATATTGTTTGGCGGGGACAGGATCTCTCGAGCGAGGATGCCGCTATGCTGCGTATCACGACCCGTCACTTCAAGGTGGATGATAAGTTGAAGGTATCCTACAGGGCAAGTCAGAAGTTTGATGCCGGGGTGTATGGAGGCATTGTACACGGAATGTCGTGGAGCAATCTGTCTTCCTACAGGGATGTGCGCATAACGGACGTCTCTTACGGGTTTACGGTGAATGCTACATTGCCCCTGGCTCTACAGTTCTCCTCCGACCTTTCCATGCTGCATCGCACAGGGTATGAGAGTAGTAGCATGAACAACAGCAGCGCCATCTGGAATGCTCAACTCAGCAAGTCCATCTGTCGTGACCGACTCACTTTCCGTCTCGTGGCACACGATATTCTGGACCGTACTCGCAACAATACATGGGATATCTCCAGTACGGGTTACACCAATACCTGGCGCAACACCTTACCTCGCTACGTGATGTTGAGCGTGATATATAAATTCCATCGGGAGGGAAAGTAACTCCTCGACTATAAAGGATTGTATATGAAGAAGTTTTGTCTTGTATTCTCTTTTGTTGCCGCCTATGGGGGCGTTGGTGCACAAACCGTTGTTGAGGGAACGGTGCTGGATGCACAAGGGAAACCCGTGGATGCCTACGTGACTGTTTCCTTGAGGGAGGGGGAAAGCATCCTTGGCTTCTCCGATACCGATGCCAAGGGACACTACCGACTGGAAATCAACGCTACGTCCGATTCCCTTGCCGTAACCGCTGCCGGTCTCTCCATAGGAAAGACCGTGAAGCGGATAGCCAACCGTTCGCAACGATTGGACTTCAGCGTCAGCGAACAGGGGTTGGAACTGAAGGAGGTGCGCATCCGCTCCGAGAAAATCCGACAGGAGGGAGACACCGTGAACTATCTTGTGGGTGCCTATCAGCAACAGGGCGACCGTGTGATAGGCGATGTGTTGAAGCGTATGCCCGGTATAAAGGTGAGCGATGATGGTAAGATTAAGTACAACGGACAGGATATCAAGAAGTTCTATGTGGAGGAGATGGATTTGCTGCAAGGACGCTATGGGCTGGCTACGAACAATATCAACGCCGGGGATGTGGCGTCGGTACAGGTAATGGAGCACCATCAGCCGGTAAAGATGTTGCAGGGCAAGGTGAATACCGATGATGTGGCTATCAACTTGAAACTGAAGGATTCTGCCAAGGGAACCGTAGCCATCAATACTTTGTTGGGGGGTGGCTTACAGCAGTCCGGTGGTTGGGGACTCGGCTCAAGACCGCTGAGCTATGAACAAACGGTGGTGGGCAGAAACCCTTTGTGGACAGCCGAACTCGTGGGTATGTACTTTGCGAAGACCCGACAGAACATGACCTTATATAAAGGTAATAATACGGGCGAAGATGTATCCATGGAGTTGAAACAGCACTACTCCGGTATCAACAGTGTGATGCTTTATCCTTTTTGTCCCACCGGTGTCATAC
>CAYOKO010000211.1:0-2054 GCA_964404555.1 uncultured Bacteroidaceae bacterium
GTAAAGCAAAGATAAAGAGAAACTGGGTAGTGCCCAAAGGACAAGTACCCACCGAAATGGACAAACGCATCCTGCGCTTCCAAGATATGGGACACCTGGTACCCAAACGCAAACTCATTAAGACCCCCGAACAGATAGAAGGCATCCGCAAGGCAGGACAGCTCAATACCGCTGTGCTCGACCTCGTAGCCGAGAAAATACACGAAGGCATGGCAACCGAAGAGATAGATCGCCTAGTGTACGACTTCACCACCAAGCACGGAGGCATACCCGCCCCCCTCAACTACGAAGGATTCCCCAAAAGCGTATGCACCAGCATCAACGAAGTAGTATGCCACGGCATCCCCAGCGAAGATGAAATACTGGAAGAAGGTGACATAGTCAACGTAGACTGCACCACCATCCTCGACGGATACTACGCCGACGCATCCCGTATGTTTATAATAGGTAAAACCACCCCCGAGAAACAACGTCTCGTAGAAGTAGCCAAGGAGTGCATGGACCTAGGAGCAGAAGTATGTAAACCCTTCACCTTCGTAGGCGACATGGGCAACGCCATAGCCAACCACGCCCACAAAAACGGCTTCACCGTAGTACGCGACCTCTGCGGACACGGAGTAGGAGTAGAGTTTCACGAAGAACCCGAAGTAGTACACTACGGTCGTAAAGGCACCGGTATGCTACTCGTACCCGGCATGGTCTTCACCATAGAACCCATGATCAACATGGGCGGATGGGAAGTCTTCATAGACGAAGAAGACGGCTGGACCGTAGTCACCGAAGACGAGCTCCCCAGCGCCCAGTGGGAACACACCTACGTAATGACCGAAGAAGGACTGGAGATATTAACCTATTAATCTCCCATTTTATCGACCGAAACGTTGAATGCACAAGAAAAGAATGCAATGGAGAAGAAAGATGTTATAATATTAGGTATAGAGTCCAGCTGCGACGACACATCGGCAGCTGTCCTCCGCAACGGCGTATTGCTCAGTAACGTCACCGCCGGACAAGCCGTACACGAAGCCTACGGCGGCGTAGTACCCGAACTGGCATCACGCGCCCACCAACAAAACGTAGTACCCGTAGTAGACCTAGCCCTCAAGAAAGCCGGCATCACCACCGAGCAACTCACCGCCATCGCCTTTACCCGCGGTCCCGGACTCATGGGCTCACTCCTCGTAGGCGTATCCTTTGCCAAAGGCCTATCCGCCTCCCTCGGCATCCCCCTGATAGACGTGAACCACCTGCAAGGACACGTCCTAGCACACTTTATAAAAGAAAGCGACGACGACAATCACGCCCCCGAGTTCCCCTTCCTCTGCCTACTGGTAAGCGGAGGCAACTCCCAAATAATCCGTGTAGACGCCTACAATAAGATGACCGTCCTGGGACAAACCATAGACGACGCCGCCGGCGAAGCCATAGACAAATGCTCCAAAGTCATGGGACTAGGCTACCCCGGAGGACCCATAATAGACAAACTCGCCCGCCAAGGAAACCCCAATGCCTACAAGTTTGCCAAGCCCAACATAGACGGCTACAACTACAGCTTCAGCGGACTTAAAACCTCCTTCCTCTACTTCCTGCGCGACCAAGTAAAAGAAGACCCACAGTTTGTAGAGCACCACAAAGAAGACCTAGCCGCCAGCCTAGAGCACACCATAGTAGAAATCCTGATGAAGAAACTCCGTCAAGCCGTAAAAGACACCGGCATAAAACACGTAGCCGTAGCCGGAGGCGTATCCGCCAACAACGGACTCCGCAACGCCTTCCACGACCACGCCCGCCGATACGGATGGAAAATCTACATCCCCCCCTTTGGTTACACCACCGACAATGCAGCCATGATAGGAATCACCGGATACTTTAAATATCTTGACAAAGAATTCTGTGACATCGATTCCCCCGCATTTTCGCGTGTAACCATCGAAAAATAGGGCCATAAAGGAGTAAAATGCAATAAAATAGCGAAAAAAACAGCGAAATGTTTGTTGGTGTGGCAAAAATGATGTATCTTTGCACACTGTTTGAAAGAAGTGATTAGAAAATTA
>CAYOKO010000212.1:0-2034 GCA_964404555.1 uncultured Bacteroidaceae bacterium
GATCGATGCTAAGAGCCTCCTTCTTGGAGAACATACCGGTAACGGAGCTGGTCTTCACCTTGTCTATATTTACATCTAGATTAAATGAAGGCTTGTCTGCATTCGCATCTTGCTTGGAACTCATAACCTCCTCAGCTACCTCGTTGGGCAGTGTGATACCACCTATAACCTTTACGTTTCCGTTAAGATTGATGTTTCCGGTTTTGGAATCGAAAGAGATGGTTTCATCCTCTTGTTTATTTTCCGGGTTGAAGTTGATTCCTTTGATACTGATTTGTTTCGTTGTCATACCATTCTCCACATTCTCCAAATCTTCTTTGGTAACGGTAAGTTTACCATTTGTAAGAGTACTCTTTGCGCTATCGAGTTCGTAGAAGGAAGGCAATTTAACCTCGAAGTCCTCTGTTACCTTCAGTCCATTCACGTTTAAGAACCCCAAATCCACCTTAATATCGATATTCGTAGCAACCTTGTTGAGATCCTTTACACTAGTATCCTGCTTTACGGTATAGAATTCGGGTGTTGCTATAGCCTTAAGGTCGAAAGCTTTAGCGGTAGATCCGGCTCTCTTGGCAGCACTGCTTCCGACAGGCTTGGCGGTACAAATACTGCTCAAGTCGAATGTGTTCTTACTAACGGCGGCATTACAGATATCGTCACTGGAGCCTACGGTTATGGTCGTAGTCTTCACGCTGCTCGCTACCTTCCGGAAGAGATAGTTTCCGGAGTTGTCTGTTGTTAACTGACCGTTCTCCTCCAGGTCGATAACCTGACTTAATGGAATCTCGGCACTGTTTTCACCTCCTACCGTAAATCCGTTGGGCGAAAAGGTAATTTTCGTCTCAAGGTCTTTACTCAAATCGTAATTGTCCGTCACACAGCTCTGTAGTCCTTGGAGCAATACGAGTGAAACGAACGTCAGTTTACAATACTTTCTCATATTTTTAAGATATTAATTATTTATGTTGTTGTGGTTGTTGAATGTGTGCAAAGATAATGCTTTTTTTTGTTATTCTTGTATTAAAATTATAATTTTCTATCTTATAATTCGTTTTTGACTATTATCAATGATATAAATACCAGGTTTGCGTGTGTTGTTTACTTTTTGTCCATTTAGGTTGTAAAGTGTATGGGAAGAAGAGGTCTTAGCCGACGGGGATTGTATGGCATTGTATCGGCTTAAATCCACCTGTACATAGTCGGTCCATGCAGAGGAAGCCTCATCATACACAGCTTTTACACGTACGTTGTATTTAGATGCATTCAAGTTGTTGAAAACGTGAGAGGTTTCCGAGATATTTTCAACAACCAACTTTTCGGTAGGTTTTATAAGCAGAGATGCGGAGATGGATAAATCGGATGCTGCATAAGTGCCATCATAAACCACAAGTTTCTTTATGTACACTACGGCATTAGCAATGATTTTCAATTTATACTCCTTGGCATTCAGTTGGTTGAAGTTGACTACAATGCTGTGACTTTCTGTAGATACGAATACTTTCGTACTATCTATCGCAATGTTGTTTTCATCGAGTAAATAGATGGTTAACATGGAGTTCTCCACCTCCTCTGCCTGTGTTGTTATCTTTAGTGTAAGTCCCGTATCGCTTACATTTATAAACGGTGTTTGTAGATATCCGCTATCCTTCTCGGCATACATTCGGGCACCGTAGGGTGATGAATAGATATTGTTACCCTCCCATCCTTTGGTTTGGGTGAAATGGTTCATGTAAGTGCTTAGATCGTTTATGCCGAATCCTTCCTCTTCCGTATTCGTGAAATTGGAGAAATCTTCGGTCAGTAATATGTTTTCAAAAGCATATTTCTTACGCACTTCCGTTGCTTCTACCACGTAGTAATCTATGGGGGTATCTCCTTGCCAAGAGAGGGAGAAGGAATTATTTGCCAAAAGAGTTATTTCGTTTATAACGGGTGTGGGTACGTAAATACCTCCCATAAAATCGAAACAGATGTATCCCGCATCTTCTTTTATATTGGTAACAGGTTTATTTATGTAATAAGTGCTGTCGGTAT
>CAYOKO010000213.1:0-2034 GCA_964404555.1 uncultured Bacteroidaceae bacterium
GCGAGCTGTGGCTGTCGTCACGCTACGCTGAATGTTGTTTTCTGACATCTCTTATACGTTTTTATTTAATCATTTACTTCTGTATCACTACCTTATGGGTGGTTCCCTCTACGTGCTCTATGGAGAGGACTTTGAATCCCTGCTCCTCGGCACTGCGGGGGACGTTGTTGAGGGGTTCGCCCTCGGTGAGGAGTACCTCCAGGATATCGCCTTTGGCTATTTGGGCGAGCTTCAACTTGGTGCGAACAAATGTCATGGGGCAATGTTCCTTTGTTATGTCTAGTGTGTGTACCATATCTTTCTCTAGTTTTTTATATGAATAATGTCTGTCCGTCTTTGGAGAGTTCCAGGAAGGTGGCTACGCCCAGTACATCCTCTACCTCCTCTATAAAGTCGCTCTTCTCCAGTCCCAATACGTGCATCGCCATTTCGCAGGCATACATGTGGATGCCCAGCAACTTGGCTGCCTCTATCAGCTCCTCGAGGGTAGCTACATTGTTCTTGCGCATTAGGTAGCGGAAGATCTTGGGTCCCAGACCCAGGAAATTGAAACGTGTGGTAGGAGTACTCTTTACACCTCCCATCATAAAGCCGAAAATGCGTGTCAGGAAGTTCTTGCCTATAAAGGCACGTCCTTGCTTCTGCTTTATGGCATCCAGTCCCCAAAAGGTGAAGAACAGGTTGACCTCGTAGCCCACGGCTGCGGCACCGGTGGCGAGGGTGAACACGGCGGTGAGCTTGTCGAAGTCGCCGCTAAACGAAATAATGGATAGTTTCTTCGGTCCCGGTGCTGCACTGAGATTCGAAAGTGTCTCCTTTACGTCCATAGTCTATTTATCTTTTTTGTCACTAACATATTGCGGAATAGAGAGATAACGCTCACCGGTATCGGGCAACAGCACTACGATGCGCTTGCTGCGGTTCTCGGGGCGACGGGCTATCTCGATGGCTGCATAGGCGGCGGCTCCGGAGGATATGCCGACGAGGACGCCTTCTTCCGTTGCCAACAGGTGGGCGGTGCGGAAGGCATCGTCGTTCTTTACACGGAAGATTTCATCGTAGATGGTGGTGTTGAGTACCTGGGGTACAAATCCGGCACCTATGCCTTGTATCTTGTGCGGACCTGCCTTGCCGGCGGAGAGTACGGGGGAGTCGGCGGGTTCTACGGCTACTACTTTCACCTTGGGGTTCTTGCTTTTGAGTACTTCGCCTACGCCGGTGATGGTGCCGCCGGTGCCTATTCCGGCCACAAAGATGTCTACGTTGCCGTCGGTGTCGTCCCAGATTTCCAGGGCGGTGGTGCGACGGTGTATCTCGGCATTGGCGGGGTTGCGGAACTGCTGGGGGATGTAGGCGTTACCTATCTCCTCGGCGAGTTCTTCGGCCTTGCGGATGGCTCCTGTCATGCCTTCGTGGGCGGGGGTGAGGACTATTTCGGCACCGTAGGCACGTAGCATGCTGCGGCGTTCTATGCTCATGGATTCGGGCATGGTGAGTATTACGCGGTAGCCGCGCACGGCTGCTACCCATGCCAGACCTACACCGGTGTTGCCGCTGGTGGGTTCTATGATGACGGTTTGCCGATTAATGAGTCCGCGTTCTTCGGCATCGTCTATCAACGCAAATCCTACACGATCCTTGACGCTGCGACCGGGGTTGAAGGATTCCAACTTGGCTATGACGGTTGCTTGCAATCCTTTTTCCTCTTCTATGCGTGTTAGCTCAAGTAGTGGGGTATGCCCTATGAGCTCTTCCAAACTGTTAGCGATGTTCTTCATTACTTTTTTTATTTTTTGTCAACGTTTTCTTAATTCCTTTTATTTTGTGTGCAAAGTTACAACCTTTTATAAGTATAGAAAATCCCAACGTTGGGGTATATTTCCATACCTTATATATGGTAGTAGGCTGGAAACATTACTATATAATATGGTATATGTGCGTATATTCTACCATATTTATCTTACATTCACGAGTTTATATACCAAACTAATAGTATAAAAAATCACCTTTTTTAAGTATTGTGTAGTTCTATTT
>CAYOKO010000214.1:0-1968 GCA_964404555.1 uncultured Bacteroidaceae bacterium
AAAAGTGCCACACATATATAAAAAAGTAATCCCTGTAAACGTTGTCTGTTTACAGGGATTTGGTACTTTGCTTAGTACCCAGAGCCGGGGTCGAACCGGCACGGGTTGCCCCACTGGTGTTTGAGACCAGCGCGTCTACCGATTCCGCCATCTGGGCCTCCGATTTCTCGTTTGCGAGTGCAAAGGTACGACCTTTTTCCGGATTATCCAAATCTTTCATCCCCTTTTTTCGAAAAAAGTGCATATTTCATGATTTTTGTTCTTTTCTTCGCCATATCCTTGGTCGGCTTAGAAAAAATGCCTATATTAGGGGCGATTTTAATACTAACAGTTCAAATACCTAATAATATGACAAGTGACAGAGATAATTATTGCGTGATATTGGCAGGCGGCGTGGGAAGCAGATTATGGCCCTACAGCAAGAAAGAGTGTCCAAAGCAATTTCTGGATTTCTTTGGAACAGGTCATTCGCTGCTACAAGATACCTACTATCGCATGACAAAGGTAGTACCTACAGAGAATATCTTTATCGCTACCAATGCCGATTATCTGGATTTGGTACGTCAACAACTGCCGGAGATAGGCGAAAACCGCATCTGCGTAGAACCCATCCGTCGTAATACGGCACCGGTGCTTACGTGGATTTCCCAGCAGATAGCACGCAAGAATGAACAAGCCAACGTGGTGGTGACACCGTCCGACCAACTGGTGTTGCGCCTAGACGACTTCGTAGCGAGCGTAACCCGCGGACTCGATTTTGTGCAGAACCATGAGTGTCTGCTCACCCTAGGCGTGAAACCCACCCGCCCCGATACGGCATACGGATATATACAAGCGGGAGGGGAGTGGATAGATTCCTGCTTCACCCACGTGAAGACCTTCACCGAGAAGCCGCAAGCATCCTTTGCAGAGATGTTTGTAAAGAGCGGAGAGTTCTATTGGAACACGGGTGTCTTCCTGTGGAACGTAAAGACGATGCAGGGAAATGTAAAGCAGTTGGCTCCCGACTTGCAGGAGGTGCTCTGCAGTTCCATACTTACCCCCGAAGCGTATGGACGTTGTCCCAACCTCTCCATAGACCTGGGCATATTGGAGCGTAGCGACAATGTATATATGCAGGTGTGCGATTACGGTTGGGCAGACCTGGGCACGTGGGACTCTCTGTACCGTGTGTTGCCCAAGGATGTGAACCAGAACGTAAGCATAGGAGCACGACTGTACCGTGCCAAGAATGCCACAGGAAATATCGTTTGCCTGCCCAAAGGCAAGACGGCAGCCATATCCGATCTGGATGGATATGTCATAGCCGAGAGCGATAAGACACTGCTCATCTGCAAGCGAGAGAACTGTAGCGATGTACGCCACCTCGTAAAAGATATACAAGTGGACCTGGGAGACGAGTATGTGTAAACACACATACCTTATATATATAATAAAAGGAGCGCACTGTAAACAATGCGCTCCTTATTATATATAGGAATATAACCTATTACTTATTGTTACGTGGCTCACGCTCACGACGCTGCGGACGCTCGCGACGCTGTGGACGCTCACGCTCTACATAGTCGGCAGGCTTCTCTATGAGCACACGGCGAGAAAGCTTAAACTTACCGGTCTTTTGGTCGATATCAACCAACTTAACCTGCAACTTGTCACCCTCCTTGATGCCAGCCTCCTCGACCGTCTCAAGACGCTTCCAGTCAATCTCGGAAATATGGAGCAAACCATCCTTACCCGGCATGAACTCAACGAAGCAACCGTAAGGCATGATGCTGCGAACTGTACCCTCGTACACCTCGCCAACCTCCGGGATAGCCACGATAGCCTTAATCTTACCCATAGCCGCATCGATGATAGCCTTGTTGCCACCGCTCACCTGAACAATACCTACGCCATCGGTCTCCTCGATTGTTACCGTAGCACCGGTCTCCTCCTGGATACCCTGGATAATCTTTCCGCCCGGGCCAA
>CAYOKO010000215.1:0-1934 GCA_964404555.1 uncultured Bacteroidaceae bacterium
CGAAAAATAGGCAAAATGAAGGCCCTTCCCGGAAAAACAACTTTTAGGGGCTGCGAGGAGTCATTGGAGCCCTTCACTTGTTAAAAAGTCCATACCTTTCACCGATAGGCGTAATTGTCATGTGTTGCATTCGAAAAACGAAGTCCGGTGTGAGTGTGTTGAGGTGGGGGAGAGGTGAATGTTTTTTACTGATGTGGCATCCGTCAAAGATGAAGTCAGCTTGTTCCGTTTTATTTCTCTATAGAGTTTTGTTTTTTTTCTAGTATAAAAAGGGTTGGATTCCTATAGTAAAACACCTCGTGTTCCTATAGAAATTGAACCAAAACTCAGTATAAAAAATTTCTTTCTCTAGTAGTGTCATTTTGGAATTCGATGCCCGCAATCCGGAAAATATCTGCGGGCAATGAGCTTCGTAATTGCCCGCAATTAGGGTTGAGAATGCGTAGGAATATCGGACCAATTCCTTGGCTTTTCGCTACTATTTGCGCATCATCTGTGACCCGGTTATGCGGTACTACTTTTACAGAGATGGAAGTTCGTTAATTACGGTACACACGTTTCAACTTCTCCGTGTAAAAACAAAAAAATCTTTCGATAATGCAGGAACGAGTGGACATAATTTAAAAAAAAGAAGTATATTTGCAGCGTTAAACAAGAATAGAAGATGAAAAAATTATTTGTATTATTGAGTTTGGTGGTGGTTGGCCTTGTTGTGGCAAATGCGCAAGGAACAACCGGAGCATCCGTTCAAGTGAAAACGGTGAAAAAGACTTTGGTAACTTATTTCTCGGCTACCGGAACAACACGCAAGGTGGCGCAACGCGTGGCAAAGGCTGCCGGTGCCGACCTAAAGGAGATTCAGCCCAAGCAGGCATACACCGATGCCGACTTGAATTGGCACAACGAGAAAAGTCGTAGTTCGGTAGAGATGAAGGATAAGAGCTCTCGCCCGGCCATGGCGAAGAAAATCGATGTGTCGGCATACGATGTGGTGTACATCGGTTACCCTATTTGGTGGGGTGTGGCTCCAACCATCGTCAATACGTTCATAGAGAGTGCCAAGCTGACGGGTAAGAAGGTGGTGCTGTTTGCTACGTCGGGTAGTAGTACCATAGACAATAGCAAGAAGGAACTCAAGGCAACGTATCCCAAATTGAATATCGTTGATGCTAAGTTGCTGAACTCCACTACCGATGCAGAACTCAAAGCGTGGACTTCGGGGATAAAATAAATTCGTGAGCATGAACTGGAACGAACTTGAGTTGCACGATTGTGCCTCGCTCAACGAGCTGATAGGTGAAGTGGGGTTTCTCCCTCTGTTGGCGGCGGACATCGACGGATGGTCGGCCGAGGAGGTGGTAGACGTGGATTGTCGTTACCACACTCTGTCCGACGGAGGATGGGAATGGCCGTTGTGGGACTGGAAGGGGAGCATCATACAGGAAACCGGGTGTGCCTACGGAAAGTTCTTTGGCGGTAAAGCCGGATTTATCAGTAGGGAGTGGTGGCCCGATTTCTGTCATTGGAGGCGATCGCTCCATCCGTATCCCGCTCCCGAAAGCATCGAAGAGACCATCTTGTTGACGTTGCGTGAAGGAGGCAGCATGATAACTCGTGAGCTTCGTGCCGCTTGTGGTTTTACAGGAACCAAGATGCGGAGTAGATTCGACGGTTACATCACTCGTCTACAGATGGGAGGATACATCGTGACCGAAGATTTTGTCTATCCGCACGACAAACATGGTCGTTCCTATGGTTGGGGGTGGTCGCTCCTCACCCTTCCCGAAAGTCTGTTGGGTAGAGAAGCGTGTCGCAAGGATTGCCCACCGCAGGAATCTTTCCGCCGACTAAAAGAGCATTTCCGGGAAATACTCCCCCGGGCGACGGAGAAACAATTGGATAAAATACTGGAGGTGCCCAAAAAATAACTCACC
>CAYOKO010000216.1:0-1892 GCA_964404555.1 uncultured Bacteroidaceae bacterium
AGGAAGTCGGCCACGTTCTGACCAATCTTAGTGGTAATAGGATCCGCATCCTTGAAAGCACGAGCCTCATCGGGGATGTTACACTCCACCACACCACGGATACGGTCGGCATCCACCTCCACATAAGGCACACCGATGCGGTCGCTGGCCTTGGTAATCATGATAGGCGTACGATAGGGGTGATCCTGAATCTCATACACATCGTGCAAGCCCATACTGTTCTTGCTGTGGAAAGCATTCAACTCAATGAAGATGCCCTTGTTGGCAAGACGAGCGATGGTAGGTGAAATACCACCGGCAGCCGTCAAGTAGATGCGAGCCTTACCACCTATCACCTCCACCTCGCAAGCCTCCAGGATAGCCCAGTTTACGGGACGCAAGTAACCCTGGCGAATCTGCGTAGCCATATTGCTCAAGTTGAGGTCACTGTAAGCCAGCTCATTCTGATTTACATGTTTACGAAAATCCGGATTGGTAGTATAGGGAGCGCGAAAGCGCAGTGCATGTGCATTGGCAAGTTCTCCATCGGCACTCTGTCCGGTGCTGGCACCGGTAAAAAGGTCTATTTGGAAAGGACGCCCTGCCTCATGCTCCTTCTGAGCTACTTTGGCAATCTCTGCAGGAATGCTTTTCGGAGTACCTGCAGGGGTAAATCCACTCATACCCACTACATCTCCGTTTTGTATCATAGCAGCTGCTTCTGCTGCTGTCAATTTTGCGAGTATCATATTTATATTATGTTGTTTTTATTTATCCTCTAATTCGGATTCTTGCCACAAAGATACAGAAAATCTTCCAAAAAACAGGTATCTAGGCGCAGAAATTGCACTTTTTAGGGCAAAATGTGCCAAAAAAGAATTACTTTTGTGACGAAAATCCTATAAAAACAACAAATACCGAAATGAAAATCAGTTACAACAAAGGACGAAAACTTAGAGGCGTTCTCCTCATCGCCCTGCTCGTAGGTGCTGTGCCGGGGGCAGAGGCGTGGGAACGTGCAAAATACAACTTCAACAGTGAATGGCGTTTGTGCATAGGCGATGCTCCGGAGGGGGCACTGCCTTCACTCGAGGATGGGACGTGGAAGGCGGTGACGCTGCCGCGGGCGTTCAACGAGGACGAGGCGTTCCGGGTGTCCATCGACCGACTGTCGGATACGGTGATGTGGTATCGCAAGCATTTCTCGGTGGAGAACCCGGCAGACAAGAAGGTGTTCGTGGAGTTCGAGGGGGTGCGCCAGGGAGCCGACTTCTACCTCAACGGTGAGAAACTGGGCTTCCATGAGAATGGTATCATGGCGGTGGGCTACGATCTTACTCCTTATATTAAAAAGGGTGATAATGTGCTGGCGGTGCGGGTGGACAACAGTTGGACGTACCGGGAACGGGAGACGAAGACGAAGTACCAGTGGAACGACCACAACTTCAACGCCAACTACGGGGGCATCCCCAAGAATGTATTCTTACACATCACGCCGCGCATCTATCAAACGCTACCGCTGTACAGTGCGTTGAAAACCACCGGTGTGTATGTTTACGCTACGGATTTCGACATAAAAGGGCGTAGCGCCACGGTGCATGCGGAGTCGGAGGTGAAGAACGAAACCGACTCTCCGCAGGAGATGCGTTACCGGGTTCGTATCTTCGATGCCAACCATACGCAAGTAGCTGAGTTCAATGGGGATACACAGTTGATACAACCCGGACAGACGGCGGTACTGCGGGCATCCTCGGCGCTAGAGGGTTTGCACTTCTGGAGTTGGGGATACGGCTACCTTTATACCGTAGAAACGGCACTTATCAACAAGCAAGGGGAAGTTGTTGATAACGTAGAAACGCGCACCGGATTTCGCAAGACGGAGTTCCATGATGGCAAGATATGGCTCAACGACC
>CAYOKO010000217.1:0-1874 GCA_964404555.1 uncultured Bacteroidaceae bacterium
TTCTCCCTCTCGTCGCATATAAATCCATAGCGACATCCATTTTTTCATCCACATATACTTTTTTGGTTCCATTCACGAGTAGCCATTTCGCAGGAAAGTTCCATGGGATGTTCTTATGGAACCTGATGATAATACATCCACAAGACCATTTCCATCCGGACAACATTAGTCTAGGTAATGGAGGACATTCCGGCAAACCTCATCCCTACATTGTGAATGTTCACATGAGCAAGAACGCAAATGTTTGCTAGTGGATGGAACCGTTTCCATTCACGACCAACAACTCTGTAAGGACATTCACAAAGGTGAAAACTCGGATATTTGCGTAGGTGGTAGCAAAAATTGAAAGATGGATGTGCGATGCGATTGTAAACGTAAATATTTTGTTCAATGCCTCATACTTGTATCACCATCATATACTGTAAACTCTTTTGAAATACTTAAAAACACGTTATTTTTACTATAATATTGAAATATTTTTCTATTTTTCTTTGGCAGTTTGCAAATATTTCCTACATTTGCGCAGAATTATTCACAAACATTATATCCTGTGATCGTTCTATAAAAAGGCATTTGTAAACTTTAATATTGATATTATGAGAAGATACGGACGTTTTATAAAGTATGGTTTGTCGGTATTACTGACATACATTCTCGCCTCTTGCAACACCTCTTACAATGAATCTGTAGATGTTTCGGTAGTCACTGCGGGAAGCAATACTGCGTCCAAGTATTATGTAAGGTTTACCGACGACATGAACCTCAACTATGCCGATGCCTTCGACTCCGAAGTGAACTCCATCTCCCTCTTTGCCTTCGACACCAACGGCACACTTGTGTGGCAAAAGACCGAATCGGGCAGCGATATACACCCCGAGGACGCATCCTATGAAATGAACATCAGCGAGCTATCCCCCGGAGACTATACTTTGGTAGCGTGGGGCGACCTGGAAAACAACACCTCCTTCACCATCCCTAACATGATAAACGGAGTGTCCACCCTCGACGAACTCACCTGCCGACTGGAACGAACTCGCAGTATAGACGACGAAAAAGATGTAGTAGACACACGCCTCACTCCTATCTTCCACGCCATCAGCCAGATAAGCATCCCGGAGGAGGCTGACGAAAGCGTACACCGCTACAAGATGCAACTTACCAAAGATACCAAAAACATCACCGTGGTGCTACAACAGTTGGATGGAGGTAGGTTGAATACCGATGATTATGAGTTCATTATAGAAGCCGATAACGGACACTTAAACTACGACAACAACCTGATAACCAACGAAGACCCCTTCATCTATAAAGCATGGTACGTAAAGTCCACCGACCTATCGGCTGTGGTGGCCTACCTCAACACCTCACGTCTGATGCAGAGCACCGCAGAATGCAGCTATACACGCCCCATGCTCACCGTGCGAAAGAGCAGTGACAAGAGCACCATTTTGAGCATCCCCATCATAGACTATGCGCTGATGATACGCAGTGACGTGGGACGCGCCACCACCGACCAAGAATACCTGGACCGACAGAGCGATTACAGCATGACCTTCTTCTTGCAGGATGGCAAGTGGGTATCGGCTGTGATAATCATAAACGATTGGCGCATAGTGATTAATAACGATAATATAGAATAACACGCAATAGACAAAACAGATTAATAACTTTATATCTAAACATTTCTAAACTCATCTATTAATGAGAAAAAAAGTATTATTTTACGGGCTCCCAGTCATCATGATGGCTGCTTGCTCAAGTGATGACAGCCTTGTGCTGGATTCCACTTCAAACGGGACGAGCGATAATGCTCGATACATGGCTATCAGCTTGGTTGCCAACGACCAAGCTACACGTTCTGCGGCTACACGTTC
>CAYOKO010000218.1:0-1868 GCA_964404555.1 uncultured Bacteroidaceae bacterium
TTGGGTTTCGTGTGCAAAGATAGTATACTTCTATCAATTTGCCAACACTTTAGGCCTTTTTTTAAAACTTGAAATTAGAACCTGAAATGCGCTCCTGTCGCCACTTTTTAGCAAAAACGTTTGCAAATGAGAGAAAGATGTTGTAACTTTGCATAAAAAGAAACAAAACGGCATGCAGATGATGGAGCAAGAACCTTTATATCCCGTAGGAGTACAGAGCTTTGAAAACATACGTCGTTCGGGCGCTGTATATGTAGATAAGACCGACCTTATCTATAAGTTGACGCATAGGTATGAGATGGTATTCTTAAGCCGACCCAGACGTTTTGGCAAGTCACTCTTAGTGGATACCATGGCGTGCTATTTCAGTGCCAAAAAGGAACTCTTTACGGGACTTGCTATGGAACGACTGGAGACGGAATGGACGAAATATCCAGTGTTCCGTTTTAGCTTTGGCGACGTGAAAGGGTTCAATATGTACGAATTGCAACGCTCCATAGAACAACAACTGGAAAGGCTGGAAAAAATCTACGGTGCGGATCCTTTAAACGATACCCCTGCCACACGATTTGGTGGGCTTATTGAACGCGCCTACGAGCAAACCGGACAGCAGGTGGTAATCCTGATTGACGAATACGATGGTCCCCTGCTGGAGGTGCTCATGATGCCGGAAAAGCTGGAAGTAGTTCGCAACTATATGCGTAGTTTCTACTCCAAAATCAAAGCAAACTATCCGTACATCCGTTTTGCCTTCTTGACCGGTATTTCTACCTTCTCTCAGTTGGGCATGTTCAGTGAGCTAAACAACTTGAAGAATATAACGAACGAGGATGCTTATGCTTCCCTCTGCGGTATCACGCTGCAGGAACTGAAGGACAACTTCGAGTACGGCATTCGCATGTTTGCCGAAAAGGAAGGTTGCACGCCCGAGGAAATGGTCCGTCAGCTTCGTGACAGATACGATGGTTATCACTTTACCAAAAGCATGGTGGATGTCTTCAATCCATTCAGTCTGCTGAATGCTTTCTCCGATTGCGAGATGAGCAACTATTGGTTTCAAACCGGTACGCCGACGCTTGTCATTCACATGCTGAAGGCGCACAAGGGAGAATGGAAATTTGACATTGACGATATAGACGCTCTGCCTCCCGTCAACCTCTCCGAGTTCAACACCCCGCTGGAGCAGGCCACAAAGCCGCTGCCGTTCCTGTATCAGGCTGGCTACCTGACGATAAAGTCGTACCCCGGAAGAGGGGATAAATACATTCTGGGTGTTCCAAACGCCGAGGTACGTATAGGACTGTTGAAGAACCTGATACCTTTGTATACAGCGATGGATCCGGACAAGGTGTACAATGTGGCCACGGACATCTCTCTGGCGTTTGATGATGGCGATTACGATGAAGCGCTGAACTTGGTGCGCTCCTTCCTGGCAGGCATCCCCGTGATGCAAGGCGAGGAATCTTCGCTGCAAGACATACGGGCGCGAGAGACCTATTACCACAAGCAGTTGTTTATCATTTTCCGCATGCTACACGACGATGCATGGGCAGAGGTGCAGCAGGCTGTGGGCAAACCGGACATTGTGGTGAAGACCCGTAAGTACATCTATATCATAGAAGTTAAATTGGACTCCACACCGCAAGTGGCGCTGGAGCAGATAGAGGCGAAGCAGTATGCCGTTCCCTACGCTACGGATGGTCGGGAAATCGTAAAATTAGGGGTAAACTTCTCCTCCCAAACACGCACGATAGATGCATGGGAAAAGGCGGAATGACTTTTCCTTCTCTATATTAATTGAAGGAAGTTTTCAATGCCATTTTCTATGCCATTGCCTTATCTTTGGTTAGAGCGACCGTATAAACATT
>CAYOKO010000219.1:0-1856 GCA_964404555.1 uncultured Bacteroidaceae bacterium
GTTTTTTGCAAAGTTTTATAGTCGTTATTGCACACATCTCGGGATTTTTGTGTAATTTTGCAGCGTAATTAGATTCTAGGATACGAAAATACTAAAAAGACATATAAAGAGATGATGCTCAAACAGACCAAAATAGTCGCTTCCATTTCGGACCTTCGTTGCGAGGTGGACTTCATTCGTTCGTTGTTCGAACAGGGTGCTAACGTGGTACGTATGAATACGGCACACGGTACACAGGAGGGAATGGACAAGATTATTAATAATGTGCGTGAGGTGAGCAACCGTATCGCCATTCTTATCGATACCAAAGGTCCGGAGGTGCGTACTACCAAAATTGACGGTGCCGACCAAATTGATTACCATATAGGAGATAAGGTTACCATCGTGGGGGAACCGGATTCGCTGACTACTCGCGAACGTATTGCCGTAAACTACGATAAGTTCGTAGATGAAATTAAGGTGGGTAACTATATCTTGATTGATGACGGCGAACTGGAGTTGCTGGTGGTTGAAAAGACCGATACGGAACTTCTGTGCGAGGTGCAGAACGAGGCTTCTATGGGTTCTCGCAAGAGTGTAAACGTGCCGGGTGTTCACATCAGCCTGCCGTCACTTACCGAGAAGGATAAGGCTAACATCCGTTATGCTATCGATCGCGATATAGACTTCATAGCACACTCTTTTGTTCGCAGCAAGCAGGATGTACTGGATATTCGTAAGATTCTGGACGAGTATGGTTCCGATATCCGTATCATTGCGAAGATTGAGAACCAGGAGGGTGTAGACCATATAGACGAGATTCTGGAGGTTGCCGACGGTGTCATGGTGGCTCGTGGTGACTTGGGTATAGAGGTTCCGCAGGAGAAGATTCCGGGTATCCAGCGTATGCTTATTAATAAATGTATGTTGGCGCGTAAACCGGTGATTGTGGCAACGCAGATGTTGCACACGATGATTAAGAATCCTCGTCCTACACGTGCCGAGATTACGGATATTGCAAACGCTATCTATTCTCACACGGATGCTATCATGCTGAGTGGTGAGACGGCGTACGGTAAGTATCCGGTGGAGGCTGTGCAGACCATGACGAAGGTGGCTGCCCAGGCGGAGCGTGACTCTCATGCTACGCAGTGTACGGCTCCGCTGCCCAAGGAGGAGGTACACGATGTTACTACTTTCTTGGCTAAGCAGGCGGTGAAGGCTACCATTAAGTTGCCTATTAAGGCGATTATCACGGATAGCTTCTCCGGTAGAACGGCTCGTTACTTGGCGGCTTTCCGCGGTCAATATCCGGTGTTGGCTATTTGCTATAAGGAGAAGACTATGCGTCACTTGGCTCTTTCCTATGGTGTGGAGGCTATGTATATGCCGGAGAAGGCGAACGGTCAGGCGTTCTACTTTGCGGCATTGCACAAGTTGCTGGACGATGGTGTGCTGAAGCCTACGGATATGGTGGCTTACTTGAGTGGTGGTAAGCAGGGTACGCATACTTCCTTCTTGGAAATCAACGTTGTTGCCGATGTTCTGGGAGCGGGTATGGATTATGTTCTGCCCAACCGCAAACGTTATTTGTAATTCGACTCATTTCATTTTATCATAGACAGTGCGAGCGGGAGTTCTTCGTAAAGAAGTCTCCCGCTCGCTTCTTTTTTGGGGTGTAGTTTCTTATACTTCCATCACGTATAATCTCAAAAAAAAGCGCCCCTCTTATGAGGAGCGCTCGATATGATAGTTGTATGAGTTTCTAATGGATTACAGCTGTGGACCAGCAGCAACCAAAGCCTTACCAGCCTCGTTGGTAGTGTACTTACCAAAGTTCTTGATGAAGCGAGCAGCCAAATCCTTAGCCTTCTCCT
>CAYOKO010000220.1:0-1819 GCA_964404555.1 uncultured Bacteroidaceae bacterium
GCGTGTTTGGGAAGAGAAGTTCACACCGAGCTTCACAATTTCCCGGCCATCCGTAGCGTATGGGGCGACATATTGTTTTGCCTCTATCTGCTCCAATGCTACCTGTGGGGTGGAGTTTATCTTCACCTCTATTACATAGATGAACTTCTTTGTTTTGACCACTATATCCGGCATGCCTACGGCTTGACGAACCTGGGCGTGTGCACCATTGTGCAACAAGCTGAAGATGGTGTAAAGAATCTTGTGGTAATACATCTCGCATCGCAGAGCATCTGCCAAAATGTCGGTCTCTCCAGCCATGTAGGGAAGTCCGGACAGGAAGGATTGTGCCATGCGTAGAGCTTTGTCGTAATCGCCTCGGTTCAGAGCATTCGACATGCGGCGAGCTACGCCCAACGTATCATCGGGATCCATGGATGAGTACAACGGAATCAGGTTTTGTATCAGGCCCAAACGAACTTCCGTATTGGGAACACCCAAAATGTACATATCATCTTCCTTTACATATCCTTTTATGGTGAGATACCCCGCTTGATAGAGAAAAGGTATGGGGCCGCGAGCATTTTCCAAGGGTGTATTAAATTTTGATAGAACCATTGGTTCCATCCCCTCAATGTTTTCTATATCGAGGTTCCATTCCCCCTTATGTACCCTTAGCATATTAATGGCGAACGAAGGCGTACCCGTTTGAAACCAATAGTTATTCAGTTTACAATCCGAAAAGGCATTCAATAGACTGTACGGATTAAAGACATCTACCATAACATCTGTAAAATGATAGCCATCGTACTGTTCACGAAGTTTATCCACCATCTCCTCGGGAGTACAATCTTCCTTCTCGGCAAACTTACGAATACCATACTCGAAATTATCCTTCAGTTCCGGAAGTGTAATGCCACAGATAGAAGCATACTCATTATCATTCGTTATATTTCTCAGATTGTTCAGTTCGCTGAACATACCCAGTTGCGAAAAGGTGGATATACCGGTCAAAAAGGCAAAACGGATGTACTCATCGGCATATTTAATTTGTGAGTAGAAGTTACGCATTACTTCACGAACCTCCACTAATTTTTCTGTATCCGTCAATACTTCCAGTAACGGAGCATCATACTCATCTACCAATATCACAACCTTCTGTCCGGTTTGTTTATAAGCGCTGTATATCAGTCCGCAGAATCGATTTCCGGGAGTTACATCCTTAGGATTCACACCGTATACATCTTCGTATTTCTCCAACTGTTGTTCGATAGTACGCATCAATCCGCACATATTGTACCCCTTCACATTGCCGAAACCAAAACGCAGCACGGGATGCTTAACCCACGTCTTCTCGAGTTTCTCCATAGCTAATCCGGAAAAGAGTTCCCTACGTCCTTGGAAATAGCATTCCAAAGTACGTGTTAGAAGTGTTTTACCGAAACGCCGGGGGCGGCTCAGGAAAACCATTCCATATCTGTGCGTCAACTTATATATAAGAGCTGTCTTATCTACATATACAGCACCACTGAGGCGTATATTCTCAAAGCTCTGTTCCCCTACCGGATATAAAGGTTCTTGCTCCATCATATGCATACTATTTTTGATTTCTACCGCAAAGTTACAACACAAGAAGGAGTTTTCCAAAAATAATTGCTCCTTTTTTATTGTATTGAGGTTTTTATGAAGGGAAGGCTGATAATTCATCTACAAGAATTCACACGAATGTCCATAGATAGATTACACAAACGCCACAAAACACATATTTTTGGTTCATCCAGTGTTTAAATCAACCACAATGGTCTTGTAAACATGCCCCTTCTTAACCGCAAATTCGTCA
>CAYOKO010000221.1:0-1814 GCA_964404555.1 uncultured Bacteroidaceae bacterium
CAGATTCTCACTGCATTCCCATCTTCGCTCCGTATCCACCCTCTCTATATATAATAAGGTGGGGGAGAACCAATAGTTCCTTTTCGACTGCAAAGTTACAACTTTTTGGTGAAAAGAAGAAAATTTTGGGCGATTTTTCGAAAAATGATATTATTATTGGCTCCTCTTGCTATCGTATGGGAAATTTTCCATAAATTTGCATAGTAAGATTATGTGATTTTCGTTACTGTATATATGAAAACATTCAATACTGCGGGTACTTGTCGCCCGAATGAGCACTATATGGTGGACATCACCGATCGCTTGGACATCATCCGCAAGATGGTTGTCCGGGGAGACTATTTTTGTATCAATCGTGGTAGACAGTATGGAAAGACTACCACTTTGAATGCCATTAAGTCTATGTTGGAGAAGGAGAACTATACCGTTATCTCCCTCTCTTTTGAGGACTTGGGACAAAGTCTGTTTCGCTCGGATGAAAAATTCTGTGCTGCGGTGTTGTGGCTCATGAAGGATGCTATAGAGAACGATAATGTGAAGGGGCTTTCGGAGAAGTCGAAGGAGTTGATTGTGAATTCCGTTGATGATACCATAGCTCCTGTGGAGACGATTATACTCTCAAGTATTCTTAGCAAGGTTTGCAAGTTCAACGAAAAGCCGATAGTACTTACAATTGACGAGATAGATAAGGCTTCCGATAACAGTTGCTTAATTTCTTTGCTGAGTATCCTGCGTAAATTGTTTCTTGACCGGAGTCACAAGGCAACTTTTCAGTCGGTGATTCTTGCGGGTGTTTACGATATTAAGAATCTGAAATTGAGGATTCGTCCGGAGGAGCATCATCAATACAATAGTCCTTGGAATATAGCCGTACCATTCGATGTTGACATGAGTCTATCTGCGGATGGAATAGCCGGAATGCTTGCTGAATACAAGAACGACCACGGGTTGGCGTTTGACGAGAGGGTGGTAGCCGGGATGATTCGTGAATACACTGCCGGTTATCCTTTCTTGGTAAGTCGTCTTTGCCAGATTATTGATACGGAGCATCTGTCGTGGGATAAAGAAGGGGTTTTGAAGGCTGTAAATGTTCTATTGCTCGAGCGCAACACCCTCTTCGACAACATGATAAAGAAACTGGATGAGTACAAGGAGCTTAAACAGATACTGAAGGGTATCTTGTTCTCGGGCAACGATAAATCTTATAATCCCGATGAGAAATACATCCAAGTGGCATCGATGTTTAATTACATTACCAATCGTGAGGGTAAAATAGCTGTTGCTTGTCGCATTATGGAGATTCGTCTCTATAATTTGTTTATCAGTGAGGAGGAGAACTCTTCTTTTTATAAGCAGGGGCAAATCGATAAAAGTCAATTCGTTAAGGATGGAGTCATAGATATGTCTCATCTCATGGAGCGTTTTGTGGTTCACATGAATCAGACGTACAAGATGGATCGTGAGAATGAATTTATAGAGGATGACGGTCGCAAGGTGTTCCTTACTTATTTACGCCCTATCATCAATGGCGTTGGCAGTTATCACATAGAGGAACAAACGCGTGACCATGACCGTATGGATGTGGTCGTTGATTACCTTGGGCGACAGTATGTTATAGAACTGAAAATTTGGCGAGGCAATGCTTATAACGAGCGTGGTGAGGAGCAGCTCTGTCGATATCTGGAATATTTTAATTTACAAACGGGCTATCTCATGTCCTTCTGCTTCAATAAGAACAAAAAGTCCGGACTGTTACCTCCCGTAAAGCTTAAAGGACGTACGCTGATAGAGGCAATAGTGTGAATCTTTAGAAA
>CAYOKO010000222.1:0-1800 GCA_964404555.1 uncultured Bacteroidaceae bacterium
AATTCTAACTACGTTAAACTTTGTTATCCGATGGTTTCAGAGTAGAGTTTATGGTACAATTTGTTTCCGGTTTGTTTCTTTGGAATTTTGCCCCCTTTGTATGTATAGTGAATATCAATTAGTTACGAAAAGTCAGTAGAATCTAAAGAAGAAGATTATGATGTAAATTGGCGGGGTAATAGCAAATCATGAGCAGCTACAATCTATGTGTCGAAGGCTTTTACATTCCCCTCTCCCACGCATCGATGGTACGTGTTTCGGAGGAGAAGTTTATGCCAAGCTTTACGATTTCCCTACCATCCGTAGCATACGGAACGGCATACTGTTTTTCTTCTATCTGCCGGAGCGCCACCTGCGGAGTAGAGTCGAACTTCACCTCTATAATGTAGATGTACTTACGAGTTTTCACAATGATGTCCGGTCTGCCCACCGCCTGCTGAACCTCTGCCCACGCATCATAATGTAACATACGGAAGATGATAAACAGCTGCTTGTGGTAGTACGCCTCACGTCCCCTTATGTCCTTTAACGAAGCCTCTTCGCCCTGCATCACGGGAATCTCTGCCAAGAAAGAACGGATATAACCCAGAGCCGTGTCATAATCCCCCTTGCCAAAGGCCGATGATATGTCCATAGACACATCCAACGCATCTGCCGGATTCATGGCGGAATAGAGAGGAATGAGGTTGTGAAGCAACCCTAAACGAACCTCCGTATTGGGAACGCCCAACACATATTTATTGTTTTCCGTACATTCCTTTATAGTTAAATACCCTGCCTGATACAAGAACGGAAAAGGTTCCGTTGCTTGTTCCAATGGAGTGCTAAAACGACTCAAGGCCATAGACTTTGTTCCATCTATACTCTCTATATCGAACTGCCACTCCCCCTTGTGAGCCTTCAGCATATTAATAACAAACGCAGGCGTCCCCGTTTGGAACCAATAGCTATTCAACTTACAATCGGCGAAAGCATTCAGCAGACTATATGGATTGAAAACATCCACCATAGCGTCTGTAAAGTGGTATCCATCGTACTGTTCACGAAGTCTTTCCACCATCTCATCGAAGGTACAACCTTCCTTCTCGGCAAACTTACGAATGCCATACTCGAAATCGTCCGTCAGTTCCGGGAGTGTAATACCGCAGATAGCAGAATATTCATCATCATTCGTTATATTCCTAAGATTGTTCAGCTCGCTGAACATACCCAACTGCGAGAAAGTAGATATACCGGTCATGAAGGCAAAACGGATGTACTCATCGCAATTTTTAATTTGCGAATAGAATTTGCGCATAAAACCACGAACCTCTGCCAACTTTTCCGGTTCCGTCAGCACCTCCAGCAATGGAGCATCGTACTCGTCTATCAAGACTACAACTTTCTGTCCCGTTTGTTTGTAGGCGTTTCTTATCAGTCCATAAAACCTATTACCGGGAGTTACATTCTTGGGGTCTGCACCATATATATCTTCGTAGTTTTCCAATTGTAGCTCGATTGTACGCAACAATTCGGACATATCATACTCCTTCACGTTACTGAAATCGAAACGCAACACAGGATATTTCGTCCATTCCGTCTCAAGTTGTTCCATAGCCAGTCCGGTAAAGAGTTCCCGACGACCCTGAAAATAGCATTCCATGGTACGTGTTAGGAGTGACTTTCCAAAGCGTCTGGGTCGACTCATGAATACCATCTCATACCTATGCGTCAACTTATAGATAAGGTCGGTCTTATCGACATATACTGCGCCCGAGAGACGTATCTTCTCAAAGCTCTGTACTCCTACCGGATATTTAG
>CAYOKO010000223.1:0-1679 GCA_964404555.1 uncultured Bacteroidaceae bacterium
TGATACGCAGGGAAAAATCTCTGCGTATCAATGGGTTGAACTTTATACTAACGTACACGTATCTTGGATACCTTATTGCCCTTGCGAACAATATAGATGCCGGGTGCAAGATTTTCCCCGCTTACCTTAATACCGGATACCGTATAGTACTCTGCCTTTTCACTGTCTATACTAGGAACGATGCTTTGTATGTCGGAAGCTATGTCTATATCCATCCAGTCGCAGTTGACGAAAGAACCGTCATCGCACTTGGTTACGATAATTCCTATGTGGAATTGCTCCGGATTTTGGAGCAAGAGGTCATCGTAAAATCCTTTTATCTCATCAATTCCGTCAAAGGTGTACTCCAATGTGATGGGTTGGTGAGCGGCTGTTGCCTTTAGGTAGGATGCGTAATTCTCGTTGGCTAGGGAATTGGCTATACAAACATCGTTGTAGATAAGATTTGGAGCATAGCAATAGATGTATTCACCGCTAATATAGGTCTTCATCTCCTCGTTTTCGGTTGTGAAATAGTTCCACAGCGGGTCTTCCCAGCCTGCATTATAGTAGTAATATGTGGATTGCCACCAGCCGCTGTGGGAACCCTTCATCCCATTTTCTACAAGCACGAATTCCACCTTGTATTCGTCGTCTGCAATATCCTTATCGAATTCTACGGTTGCACTACACGTTGCACTACTGTATTGGGGGTTATTCCAAGTAACGTGTGTTACGTTGACATCCGCATCGGCAGGTTTGTTCATCTCAAGAAGTGCATAAGTGGGCACGTAATAGGCAGACCAATTTTCCCTATTTAGGTGTATTGTAGGATACCCGCTTATAACTGCCGGATTCGATACTGTTCCTGTAGCCATAGGGTCGCTGTTATGATACGCCACATTCAGCACCTTCCCGGGGTTATCTCTATTTATGCTCTCCAGAGCAACCCATCCACGGGGGCAATATCCGCACCAAGTTCCGGTATAGTCTTCGACCAAAGAACGCTTTTTGGGAGCGAAATCTTGAATTGTTAGCTTGGTATAGGTACTTTCCATACTGATATCTTGTCCGTTGATGGAGGTGATTTTTATTTCGAGGTTCACGGATGTATTGCTCTCTTGAGGTGCAAGTGCAGTTATACAGATGACGCGGTCATTACCGCTAGCAATGGGGTTGTCGAACGTAAGTTCATCTTTCTGAATATCCATACCGTCTACAAGAACGCTGTAGGAGAGTTTGGAGATAGCATCCTCTCCTTTGTTTGTCAGTACCACATAGTAATCGAAGGATTTACCGGGTTCAGCGTATGCGGTGTTGTAAATGTTCAAATAGGATTCCACTTCTGTCTCGCTATCGGCTTTTACAGTCTGTGGAAAAAGTGCGAGAAGCATCAATAGGGCGCTTCCAACTAGTGAAGTAAACTTCTTCATAAGCATTATTCTTAAAATTACACATAGGTTTGTTAGTCGCATCAATTATAACCGTGTGACATGGCATCATCCTCGCATTCCTCATATATACCTTTTATATATAAATAGAAGTTCTCCCCGGCATGTCCACTCTCTCAATACAATAGAATTCTTCGATTCGTTTTTTCTTGTATCGTTGCAAAAGTATATATTTCTCTTCTTCCCACCAAACTTTTTTGATGGAAAATTACAAAAATACGCATTTCTTTAGTCTTTATGAGCATTTGC
>CAYOKO010000224.1:0-1666 GCA_964404555.1 uncultured Bacteroidaceae bacterium
AGCTCGTGAGGAGATGATAGCCTCTTGCGCACTGTGTGGCTTGGTGCTCACGGCACAAACGGAGGTAGTGACAAAGCAGGGAAAACAGCCCAAGCGTACGCTGATGCAGTTCACCAAGAATGCGCTTCCGTCTTACTGTAAAGAGACCCTGTATATGCTCGATGCCCACGGCAACACAACCGACGACTATCGTCTATTGGTACAGGACTTCTACTTGAAATAGGAGAGGAGGGGCTAGTTCTTATTAATCAACTTTCGAAGCAACTCCTGGTTGATGCTTTTTATTTTGTCGTTCCCCTCTTTAAATAAGGTGGTTGCATTATTCCATCCCGCCAAGAAATCCGCCACCGTCTGCGGCAACGCCGGGTATGCCTTGCGAGCATTACCGTTCACCACAATCTTGATGCCCTTCTCCTTCAGCGCCACCTCTATATCTTTTCCCGTAGTTACCGGGTCGCCATCGTAGTGAATCAATCCCGCCTCGGGACGTTTTATATGCAACTTCTTACAACGGAACGACTTTATATGACTGTTCTGGTCAATCTTCCTATTAAACAACTGGATAGCCATCTGCGGAGCCTCCATCACGGTAAACGGCTCCATAATCACCACATCCATCAGTCCATCCTTCATGGAAGCGTGCGGAGCTATGAACGCATTGTTGCCGTACTGCGACGCATTGGCACACGCTATCAAGAGTGCCTTGTACTGCTGTGTCCCCTCATCCGCCGTAATCTCGTACGTCACAGGTTCATACTTTAGGAATTCCGTCAGCGTATTCTCAAGATACGTCATGATTCCCCGCTTCTCCGAGTGCGAAAAGCGCATACTAATGAACGCATCAAATCCCACGCCACACGTACAGAAAAAAGGAAACTCGTTTATCATACCATAATCTAGTGTATGAATCAAACATTTATTGATAACACGCGTAGCCCTGCGAATATCCATAGGGATGCGTAGATGGCGAGCCAATCCATTGCCCGAGCCACATGGAATAATGCCCAGAGCCGTATCCGTATGCGTCAACGCCCTAGCTATCTCATTCACCGTGCCATCGCCACCGATAGCCACCACCACATCGACCCCCTCCTTCACAGCCTCCTGTGTGAGGACAGACGCATGTCCGGCATATTCGGTACGTTTTATAGTATATATAAACTTATCTTTATCAAGTTCCTCCTCGACCGTTTCCAGGATCTTTCTCTTCCCGGTAGTGCCCGATTTAGGGTTTACGATAAGGGTAATCTTCTTTTTTTCTGTCATAAAACATCACATTTCGCTTGCAAAGGTACGCTATATTCGCCAATTTTGGAGCAAAAGTCTTCTCTTTCGTTACTATTTAAGTCTTTTTTAGCAGAAAATGTATCCGTTTCGACACTTTTTTGTAACTTTGCAGCCGATTATCATAACCTAGGCGATAGAATAGGATGATTTTAGAAAGATAAATATTACAATTTATATATGGGATTACTTCAAGATAAATTGGCTAAGTTTACCCGCCCCCAAGAATTGATGGCCGCAGGTGTTTATCCTTATTTCCGTCAGATTGAGGGAAAGCAGGGTACCGAGGTCGAGATGGGAGGACACAAAGTGTTGATGTTCGGGTCGAATGCCTATACCGGATTGACCGGTGACGATAGAGTTATTGAGGCCGGTGTTGCCG
>CAYOKO010000225.1:0-1603 GCA_964404555.1 uncultured Bacteroidaceae bacterium
TTTTTTTATGCCCTTTTCCCTCCTATATACACTAACTTTGGCGTTTTCCCGTTCTTTAAGTATGCAGTGGACGGATAGAATAAGACAAGTAAAGATACTATTGGTGGTGATGGCAATACTGATAGCCGTTGCCTCGCTGGTGGTATCCCACTTCCTGGTGCGCGATTTGGCACGCGAGGAATCAAACAATGTGGAGGTGTGGGCGGAAGCCATGCGCTCGTTGAGCGTGGCAGACGAATCCACCGACCTCAACCTTGTACTCAAAGTACTCAACGGCAATAACACCATACCCGTGATAGTGCTCGACAGACACGGTTCGGTACAAGAATATCGCAACATTCGTCTGCACGAGGACAATCACGAAGACTCCATCCGCAAACTCACCCACATGGCACAACAGATGAAAGCCTCCGGCGATGTAGTACGCATCTCCCTGGACGACTCCCCCGCAACATCCGCTCACGACTATATGGAAATATGTTACGACGGCTCCATCATGCTCAAACGACTAGCCACCTATCCCTACGTACAACTCGGCGTGGTAATGATATTTGTCGTTGTAGCCATCTTTGCACTGCTCAGCTCCAAGAAAGCCGAACAAAACAAAGTATGGGTGGGACTCTCCAAGGAAACCGCCCACCAACTAGGCACCCCCATCTCCTCCCTCATGGCTTGGGTAGAGATACTCCGCGAGAGCTATCCCGACGACCCCATGGTGAGCGAAATGAACAAAGATGTAGAACGCCTACAACTCATAGCCGAACGCTTCTCCAAGATAGGCTCCCTACCCGAATTTAAGGAAGAAGACCTCAACGTCGTTATAGGACACGTAGTGGAGTATATGCGTCGCCGAGTTTCTAAGAAGGTAGAAATCATCAGCGAATTTCCCCCGGAACACATCCATGTACACCTCTGCGCTCCCCTCTTTGAGTGGGTGGTAGAAAACCTCTGCAAGAACGCCGTAGACGCGATGGAAGGTACCGGACGCATCACTCTGAGTATAAAAGAAGAAAGTCCGTGGGTCATTGTCGAAGTACAAGACACCGGGAAAGGCATCAACAAGAAAAACTTCAACACCGTCTTCACACCCGGTTTCACCACCAAAAAACGAGGATGGGGGCTAGGGCTTTCGCTTGCCAAGAGGATTGTTGAAGAGTATCATAAAGGAAAAATATTCGTTAAAAGTTCGGAGTTAAACAGGGGTACAACCTTTAGAATTGAACTTAAAATGTAGATTTTGACGAAATATTTTCTTGAATACAAGGTTCTTGTGATTTTTTTTTGTAACTTTGCATCCCAAATGAATAGTTGTGAGTCATACAAGATAGACTTACGGACTTTGAAGTCCGATAGTTCAGTGTATCATTATACCCTGGACAGTGCCTACTTTGAGACCCTCGACGAGGTAGAAATCAAGAAGGGACAGTTGGAGGCAACGCTCACCATAAAGCAAAGAGCCGGAGCCTTTCTGTTGAACTTCGAGATAGAAGGAGAGGTGACTCTAACGTGTGACCGATGCCTGGGAGAGATGGAACAACCCATTTCCACGAGCGGAGAGTTGTATGTGAAGCTAGGCGATGAAACCGAGGACGACGGAGATGTA
>CAYOKO010000226.1:0-1598 GCA_964404555.1 uncultured Bacteroidaceae bacterium
AGTTACTACCATATATAGGGTATATGAATATACCCCAACGTTGGGATTTTCTATAAAGACAAAACGTAGTAACTTTGCACACAAAATAAAAGCAATTAAGAAAACGTTGACAAATAAAATAAAAAAAGTAATGAAGAACATCGCTAACAGTTTGGAAGAGCTCATAGGACATACCCCCTTGTTAGAGCTAACACGCATAGAAGAAGAAAAAGGATTGCAGGCCACCGTCATCGCCAAGTTGGAAGCCTTCAACCCCGGTCGCAGCGTCAAGGATCGTGTGGGATTTGCGTTGATAGACGATGCCGAAGAACGCGGACTTATAAACAAACAAACCGTGATTATTGAGCCCACCAGCGGAAACACCGGTGTAGGACTCGCATGGGTAGGTGCCGTACGAGGCTACCGCGTAATCCTCACCATGCCCGAATCCATGAGTATAGAACGACGCAGCATGCTGCGCGCCTACGGAGCCGAGATTGTTCTCACACCTGCACACGAAGGTATGACCGGAGCCATTCGCAAAGCCGAAGAACTCGCCCGAGAAATAGGCAATGCCTACATCCCTCAGCAGTTCCGCAACCCCGCAAACGCCGAAATTCATCGCCGTACCACAGCCCAAGAAATCTGGGATGACACCGATGGCAACGTAGACATCTTTGTAGCCGGAATAGGAACCGGTGGAACCATTACCGGTGTAGGAGAAGTGCTTAAGAATAAGAATCCTAAAGTAAAAATTGTAGCCGTAGAACCCGCCGACTCCCCCGTGCTCTCCGCCGGCAAGGCAGGACCGCACAAGATACAAGGCATTGGCGCCGGATTTGTACCCCAAGTGCTCAACACCTCCGTCTACGATGAAATCTTCCGTGTCAAGAACGACGATGCCTTCCGCACCGCCCATCTGTTGGCCACGGAAGAAGGCGTTCTCGCCGGCATCTCATCGGGAGCTGCCGCCCACGCCGCCATCGAGATAGCCCGTCGACCCGAGAACAAAGGCAAACGCATCGTAGTGCTCTTGCCCGACACCGGAGAACGCTATCTCTCTATTCCGCAATATGTAAGTGATAAAAACAAATAAAGATATGGACGTACAAGAGACACTTTCGAACCTCGGCGCAGCACCGGGACCGAAGAAATTATCTATCATCTCGTTTAGCGGTGACTTCGACAAACTCACTGCCGTATTCACCCTCGCCACCGGCGCAGCAGCCGTAGGATATGAGGTCAATTTGTTCTTTACCTTTTGGGGACTGGATGCCATAAAGCAGAAGCAGGGACGTGCCTTTATCGGCAAGAACTTCCTGACCCGCATTTTCGGCTTCATGATGGGAGGTGTCAAGAGTACGCCAACCACACGTTTCAATTTTTTGGGACTAGGTCCGAAAATTTTCCGCTATCTGATGCGCAAGAACAATGTGGCAACGCTGGAAGAGTTGATTGAAGCCGCCAAACTGCTAGGCATCCACATGTACGCATGCGAAATGGCAATGCATGTGCTGGGCTTGGAGAAGAGCGATTTTATAGAAGAAGTAGAGGATGTCCTGGGAGTAGCCACCTTCCTGGAACTCTCCAAAGACGGACAGACATTATTCATATAAAAA
>CAYOKO010000227.1:0-1597 GCA_964404555.1 uncultured Bacteroidaceae bacterium
CAGCCATAAGGTTCATGCGGTCTTTCTCATGTCGGCTCGAAAGAGTGCAGGCTTCGGGAGGTTCATAAAGCTCATTTTTATGGAAAAATAAAAGCTCCCCAATCGGGGAGCTTCCTTTATAAACCAATCTAATAAGAATTCTTTTAGAACGATCCACACATCAGCAAGATGATGACTTGCGCCGTGAGGATGCGCAGGAACATTGCCAACGGATATACGGTGGAGTAACCTACCGCCGGGAGATCGTTGTTGGCTGTCTGGTTAGCAAATGCCAGAGCAGGAGGGTCGGTTGTACAACCCGCAATGAAGCCCATTAATGTGTAGTAGTTGTTCTTGTATTTGAGACGTGCAAACGTACCCACTATCAATATAGGAATAATGGTAATCAAGAAACCCGTCCATACATATTTAATACCATCGCCGGCAACTACCGTATCTACGAAGTTAGCACCCGCCTTGATACCTACACTCGCCAAGAACAATACCAAACCTATTTCACGAATCATGAGGTTGGCACTCGTAGTGGTGTATGTCACCAAGTGCATCTTGTAACCGAAACGACCAATCAAGATAGCAATAATCAGCGGACCACCTGCCAGACCCAACTTCACCGGAGTGGGAACACCCGGAATGGCGATAGGCAGACTACCGAAAATCAAACCGATGAAGATACCGATAAAGATAGTAGCCAGATTGGGGTGATCCAAACGCTTAATGGAGTTACCCAGCAAGTTTGCTACACGATCCACAGCATCCTCGGGACCTACCACCATCAACTTATCGCCCACCTGCAGGCGCAAGCTAGTGTTTGCAAACAAATCCATACCGGAACGAGTAACACGTGTTACATTCACACCGTGTACGGAAGAGAAATGCATCTTGCCCAGAGTCTTACCGTTTATTTTAGGATTCGTTACCACAATACGTTTGGAAACCATAGGCATATCCGTAGCCTCCCAGTCCTTGTCCTCTACAACCGGACCGATGAAGGCTGTAATAGCCTCGTACTCATCCTCGGCACACGTGATATACATCTCATCGCCCTCGTGCAGCAGCGTCTCTTTTGTCGGGATAGAAACGTGACCATCCTTCTCGATGCGAGAGCAAACGAAGTCACGACCCAGAAATTCGCGCACCTGCAGAATTGTCTTTCCACGCAGTGCCGTGTTGGACATACGAATCGTCATACGATGTGGCTTAGAGTGCGGATTATCCGCCATCTCACGCTCTACAGCCTCCGTCTCCTCCTTTAGAGAGATGCGGCAGATGTAGCGAAGAGCGATGGTAGCACCGATGATACCCACAACGCCCAGCGGATAGGCGCACGCATAACCCGAAGCAATCTGTGGTAAATCCTCCCCGTGGAACACCTGAGACAATGCCTCGTTGGCAGCTCCCAAGCCCGGAGTGTTCGTAACCGCACCACAAAGCACACCCACCATCATAGGCAGATTCTTGGGATCCGATGTGTCGAAGCACACGTAGTAAAGAACCAACATGGTAATCACGTTCAGTGCAATGAGAGCAATAGCCATCATGTTCAACGTAACACCTCCCTTTTGAAAACTCTCAAAGAATCCCGGACCCACCTGCAAAC
>CAYOKO010000228.1:0-1584 GCA_964404555.1 uncultured Bacteroidaceae bacterium
AAGTCACAAGCAACTACACCGCCGAACAGCTGGAGCGTGACCACAAGAAGCGAGGTTTCCGCACCGTAGGCTATCACTTCTACATCCGCAAGGACGGCACCGTCACCAAGCACCGAGGGCTCTTGGAAGTAGGTGCCCACTGCAAACCGTACAATCGTTGCAGCATAGGCATCTGTTACGAGGGTGGACTGGACAAGGACGGTAAGCCTGCCGACACTCGAACCACAGCGCAAACGGAGCAGATTCAGCTTCTCTTCATGCGTCTGCACAAGCTCTTCCCCGCTGCCCACATCTGCGGTCATCGTGACTTGCCGGGAACTACGCCCAAGGCGTGTCCCTGTCTCGATACCGCAGCGGTATTCGGGTTTATTGAATAATCTGTAGTGTGTACTCCCTCTGCGTGGACGATTCATCCGGCGCAGGGGGAGGTTTTTGTAGAGATGAAATCGAGGTAAAGGTAGGGAGAATAGGTATTTCTTTTGATAAAAGGCAAGAATAATTTGCAAAATTCCAAATCTCATTGTATCTTTGCAGGAGAAAACAAAAATAGTATACAGATGATGGCACAAGAACCTAAATATCCGGTAGGAGTACAGAGCTTTGAGAACATACGTCGTTCGGGCGCAGTGTATGTAGATAAGACCGACCTTATCTATAAGTTGACGCATACATATGAGATGGTATTCCTGAGCCGACCCAGACGCTTTGGTAAGTCACTCTTGGTAGATACCTTGGCGTGTTATTTCAATGCCCAAAAGGAACTCTTTACGGGACTTGCTATAGAGCAGTTGGAGACGGAATGGACGAAGTATCCTGTACTCCGCTTCAGTTTTGCAGACGTAAAAGGGTTCGATATGCACGAACTGAGACGTATCATCGAGCAACAGTTAAAAAGGTATGAAAAAATCTATGGTGCAGATCCTCTAGACACAACACCCTCAACACGCTTTAGTGGACTTATAGAGCGTGCCTATGAACAAACCGGACAACAGGTTGTAATTCTGATAGACGAATATGATGCTCCTCTGCTAGAGGTGCTCATGATGCCGGAACAACTGAGTGAAGTTCGGAACTATATGCGTAATTTCTATTCCAGGATTAAGACAAACTACCCGTACATCCGTTTTGCCTTCATGACCGGTATATCTACGTTTTCGCAGTTGGGTATGTTCAGCGAACTGAATAATCTTAGAAATATCACGGATGACAATGAATATTCTGCTATCTGCGGTATTACACTCCCGGAACTGAAGGACAACTTTGAGTATGGCATCCGTAAGTTTGCCGAGACGGAAGGTTGTACTTTCGATGAGATGGTGGAGAGGCTTCGTGAGCAGTACGATGGGTATCACTTTACAGATACTATGGTGGATGTATTCAATCCATATAGTCTGCTGAATGCTTTCGCCGATTGTAAGTTGAAAAGCTATTGGTTCCAGACGGGAACGCCATCATTTGTTATTAATATGCTGAAGGCACACAAGGGGGAGTGGCAGTTCGATATAGAAACCATCGAAGGGATGGAACCGATGGTTCTGTCGAAGTTTAATACGCCCTTGGAAAGTGCTCGCGGACCTATACCGT
>CAYOKO010000229.1:0-1561 GCA_964404555.1 uncultured Bacteroidaceae bacterium
TTACTCCCTAAAATCCCCACGCCCCGGTTCCACGTGGTAACCTATGGTTTGCAGGCGTGCATCCAACTGTTGCAGCGCATCCGCCGACTCAGTGCCGAAGCAACGCTTATTATCGTAGAGAGCATACCGACTGCGAACATCCGTAGGCGTAAGATTCGGCATCACCACATTGGCACCCGCAAGAATAGCACGCTCACGCCCCTCCGGATTGAGCGTCCCCAATGACGTGGTGGCAGGAATATTGGCCTTCGGGAATAAAATACGCAGTATGGCAACCAACAACACCGTAGTATCCACCCGCTTCTCTATGCTCGGCACAGCAGGTACCTCAAACTCCGCCACCGCATCCGTCCACGCCACATCATCCGGCAGAATAGCACATTGCTCCGTTGCAAACGGCGTGTGTGACGCACTCACAAACGGACCTATCCCTATCATTTCCGGGTTCAACTCCTGCATATATCGTATGTCCTCTATTAAGTGACGAGCTGTTTGGAAGGGAGTACCCACCATCATACCCGTTCCGGTTTGGAAACCTAGAGATTTTAGTGTGCGCAGGCACTCTCGGCGGTAGGTAGCACTCATCTCGGCGGGATGGAGGCGTGCATAGTGTGCATCGTTGCGTGTTTCATGACGCAAAAGATAACGATCGGCACCAACATTGCGCAACCGGCGGTAGGAATCGACACTTCGTTCACCCAGACTCAACGTAATAGCCGCCTCCGGAAAACTTGTGCGTATATCATGAATAAGGTGTACCAATAGGTCGTCGGTAAAGAAAGGATCCTCGCCCCCTTGCAACACAAACGTACGAAACCCCATACGATAACCGCTCTCGCACTCCCCAAGAATCTGCTCCTCACTCAGACGGTAGCGCACGGCGTGCTTGTTGGCACGGCGTATACCACAGTAGAAACAATCGTTTTTGCAGACATTGGATACTTCAATCAATCCGCGTACGAACACTCCTGTTCCAAATCGCTGTTGCGAAAGTTCGCGAGCTTGAAGCGATAGCTCCGCCACCTCCTCCGGAGTAGCGGCGGTAAGCAAATGATATAAACGTTCGTCGGTGAACATATTCATCCTTTCTTTTATAAGTTCGCTACAAAGATACGGCTTTTTGTACACAATAGCAACTCCGGGAAACAAGAAAAACGAAAGAACACCATAAATCTTTCGAAAAAGATTTTCTTGTTTCGAATAAAAGCTATATCTTTGGCACGATAAATTCAATTACGAGATAAGTTAAGCCCTAAAAAACGGGTTAAGTAAACGTGTACGTTAATTTAAAACAGAGTATGGTAGATTACTATGAATACTCCATTCCGGAGCTTGTAAAACTCCTGGGGGCAAGGTTTAAGGATTACCGTCTGCGTTCCGGTATGACGCAGAAGGATGTGGCGATGCAGTCCGGCATCACCATCAACACCATTCATAAGTTTGAGAACGGCATTTCCGACAATATCTCTCTAGGCACCTTTTTGCGCCTCATGAAGTCGATAGGGCAGATAGAATACCTCGAAGAGATGATGCCGGATCTCCCTCCATCGGCTTATCTTGT